>JAVBQX010000174.1:0-12587 GCA_031548645.1 Thermoguttaceae bacterium | reverse complement strand
CTATAAAGTCGTTCTTTTGACCGGTTTTCTCGGCGGTTTCACGACTTTTTCCGCCTACGCGTTCGAAATCGCCGATTTTCTCGAAAAAAGCCGTTACGTCGCCGCCTTATGCCACCTTGGCCTGCAAAGCGTCGGCGGCGTCCTCGCCATGTTCGCGGGGTTGATGCTCGGACGCTCGCTCGTCGCCTGATTTACCAGTTTTGCCGTGATTTACGTGAGAAATAATTTCGCCGCCGGGGAATTCGTTGCCGGAGATTTTGGGCGGTGGAAATGCTATACTTGAATTCAACGAGAGGGGATGTGGATGTTGTTTTCTATCAGGAGCCAATAATTCTTTGTTGTACAAAGATGAAAGGTGCGGATGTCTGATAATCCATATCAATATACCGAGCCGGATGCCAATGAATCATCAAACAGGAATGAACTTGTTGACGATGATTTTGAAGCGGACGGGGATTATTCGAAATTTCCGTTTCCGCTGACGCCGTTCACGATTGACATGGTCAAAAAACGATGGTTCTCGCCACGAAAAAAATACCAACTGATTTTCGAAAACGATCATTTGACCATCATCGGTGATGATCTGGAAGAGCCGGCAAACATTTCGCGTTCCAAGGCCGGTAAAATGCTTTTTTGGAAAAACAAAGATTTGCGGGTTGAATTTTCCAGGAAAAACGTTCTTTTGCTAAAATCGGCACGACATGAAAATATTCCGATCAAATATGCCATGCTCGTTTGTTGGGTGCAGATGATCGAAGAACGTGAAAAATTCAACAAACGAATGCGTGAGGTGATGGCAGTGTTTACACTTAATTTTCTGATAGCGTTCTTTGCCATACCTATTGTACTTATGATAATTGCATTGATTCGCATTTGGCTTGATCCGTGGGCTCCCATTGCCGTTAAGATACTTGCCCCGATTGTTCCAGCCATAATTATTGCGTTGATGTTTGCTACCGGAAAATATGTTTGGCCGTTATTTGTGTTATTTTTATTGTCTGCTACCGCTTTGATTCTGGGATATCATCTTTTTTATTCCGCCCCCGCGATATTATGCGTCGTTTGCAGTGTTTCAATGTTCTTTGCGTATCTATGTCTGATTTCCTTTTTCAAAATGTTGCGCAATGTCAAGTTGCTCAATCAATTGCTGGCAAATTGGAATTTGAATCAATAACAATCAAAAAACAACCATGCTAAAAAATATTCAAATCTGTCTCCGTGTTGTTTTGGTCACGCTGGTTTTGACCGGCGTGCTTTACCCGCTTTGCGTCACGGTGGTGGCGAAGGCCGTGTTTCCACAGCAGGCGAACGGCGGCATCGTCACCGATTCCGACGGCAAACCGTGCGGATCAAAATTGATTGCACAATCGTTTGCGTCACCGCAGTATTTTCAGCCGCGACCGTCGGCCGTTGATTTGGAAGCGTCGCCGCTGGTTTCCGGCGGTTCGAATTGGGGGCCGGGTTCCGAAAAGTTGCACGAGCGGATGCAGGCCGACCGCGAACGACTTTTGCGGGAAAATCCCAACGCGGACAGGGAGATTCCGGTCGAGCTGCTCACCGCCTCGGGAAGCGGACTTGACCCGCACTTGTCGATCGCGGCGGCGAAATGGCAGATTCCCCGCGTCGCGAAAGCGCGAAACGTCGAAGCGGCGGAAATCGAACGCCTGCTGGAACGTCACATCGAACCGCGTCCATTCGGCGTGCTCGGCGAACCGTGCGTCAATGTGTTGGAACTTAATATGGCACTCGACCAATAAAACATGTCAACCCCCAATCCTGAAAACAAACGGACGCCGGAAGACTTTCTCGAACTGCTGGAGCGGATGAAGCTCGGACGGCTGAAGGTTTATCTCGGTTACGCCGCGGGGGTCGGCAAGACGTACCAGATGCTTTGCGAGGCGCACCAGCTTCGCGGTCGCGGGGTCGACATCGTGCTTGGGTTGATCGAAACGCACGGGCGGTTCGACACCGCGGCGCAAATTGGCGATCTCCCGGAGGTGCCGGTGAAAAAAATCGAGTACCGCAACATCACGCTTGAGGAGATGGACCTCGACGCGATTCTCGCGAGAAAGCCACACATCGTGGTCGTCGACGAGGTCGCCCACACGAACGCGCCGGGCTCGAAAAACAAACGCCGCTACCAGGACGTGCTCGACATTCTCGCCGCCGGAATCAACGTCATTTGCGCGTTCAATATCCAGCATCTCGAAAGCCTCAACGATCTCGTCGAACGCGCGACCGGCATCCGCGTGCGGGAAACGGTGCCCGACCTTTTTCTGAAACAGGCCGACCAGGTCGTGACGATCGACCTCGCCGTCGAAGACCTGCACGACCGGCTGCAAAGCGGAAAAATTTACACGCCCGACAAGATCAACTGGGCCATGGAGCATTTTTTCCAGTCGGACAACCTTTCGGCGCTCCGCGAACTGGTGTTGCGCGAGGTCGCGGAAAATCTCGACAGCAAAAGCGAAGCGGAAACCGTTCAGGCCGAACATAAGGCCAAGCCGCACCCCGCCGGCATCGGGCCGGGCGTCGGGCGGGTGATGGTCTGCACGACTTCGCGCTCGCCGCGCGCGAAAACGCTGCTAAGACGCGGCTCGCGCATGGCGGGGCGGCTTAACGCGCATTGGTATCTCGTGTACGTGGAAACGCGGCAGGAATCGCCGCTGCAAATCGACAGCGAAGCGATGCGGCAGCTCACCGAGGTGATGAACATGGCCGGGGAACTCGGGGCCGAAGTCGTGCGGCTCAAATCGGATCACCCCGTGGCGGCGATCATGGAATTCGCCCGGTCGCACAACGTCCGGCACCTGATCGTCGGACGCTCGAAACAGCCGGGCTGGAAACGCTGGTTCGGAAAACCCTTCCTCGAACGGCTGCTTGACAAGTCCGACGGAATCGACGTCACCGTGGTGGCTTTTGACGAGGAATGAAATCGCGGTAAAATGGAGATTTTGAACGGACACGAAATCTTCCCTTTTTTGAAATCTCATGGCAAACAACGATAAACGGCTTTCGACCGGCGTGCCCGGTCTTGACGAAAAACTCGGCGGCGGATTGCTCCCGGACACGATGACCGTCCTGGTCGGTTCGTCCGGCATCGGCAAAACGCAGTTCGGGCTGCAATTCCTGCACGCGACCGGCTCGCGTGACGAACGCCCCGGCATCATTTACGACCTGACCACCCGCGGCGATTCGCAAAATCACTCGGAATACGCCCGGCGGATGTTCGACCGCGAGTTTGCGGAAGAGGAGCCGGAACGCCGCATCGATTGCGAGACGTTTTTCTCGCCCGACGAACGCTGGGGCGATTATCTCCGCGTGTTCACCTCGCGAGGCCGCAAGGTCACCCGCCGCGATCTTGATTTTGACCAATGGCACGACTGGCAGGCCGAACTTTCAAAACATCTCGACACGACGATCGGATTTTTCTTCCACCATTTCACGCGCGGCGTGCGGCGGTTCATCGTCGACGGTATCGAGCCCGTCGAACACAAGGGCGAGTCGATCCAGTTCGAGCTGCTCGAATACATTTATCATCAGATCGTCCGCAAGGAACCCGAATGGGTCGCCCGCGATCTTTTCCGGCAGCATTACCGCGAACACGCCGACCGGATCGACCGGCACCTGTACCGCAAGGAGGACGTCGGTTGCATGGTGCTCTACACCGCGCCGGAAACCTCGCTCGACGCGATGATCGAACGGCCGCTCGACGAAGGCGACCTGCTCGCCGGGGCCAACACGATCATTTACCTCGGAAAAATCCGCGACGGCGTCAAATTCCGCCGCGCCATGTACATCTCGAAACACCGCGGCAGCGTCTGCCCCGACGAAATCCTGCTGTACGAAATCGACGACAAGGGGCTGAAAATCATCGAATGAAATCGCCTGTTACCGTAGTAATAAATTGTTTTTTCTCTCACAGAGACACAAAGGACACGGAGAGGGAATGAGGGATAGGATTTAGGGATTAGGGGATAGGAAATGAAATGAAACTAAATCCCAACTCCTAAATCCTAATTCCATTTTCACTGTTCACTATTAATTTTTCCTTCGTGTCTTGGCGCCTCCGTGAGGGCTAAAGATACGAAATCATAACGGAGCTCAACATGACGAAATTGACCGTGGCCGCCGCGTCACTTAATCAAACGCCGCTCGACTGGCGGGGGAACGCCGCGAGGATACGGCAGGCGATGAACGCCGCCCGGGACAAGGGGGTACACGTGCTGGCATTGCCGGAGCTTGCCATTTCTGGCTGCGGGTGCGAAGACATGTTCCTGTTTCACGAAACCTGGGACCGATCACTCGCGATGTTGTTCGAACTGCTGCCCGAAACGCGGGGAATCGTCACGACGCTGGGCCTGCCCTTGCGGGTCGGCGGTTCGACCTTCAACGCGGCGGCGGTCGTTGCCGACGGCGATCTACTCGGATTCGTGTGCAAGCAACACAACGGCTTTTCCGGCACGGGGTATGGCGCCCGCTGGTTTGCCGCGTGGCCGGCGCATTCGCGTTTCGAACTGGAGCGGAACGGGCAGGCGTTTCCGGTTGGAGATTTGACCTTCCTGTTCGAAGGCGTTCGGCTCGGTGTCGAGTTTTGCGACATGACGGCGGACGACATCACCGACACGTTGCTCGTGCCCGAACGAAATTGCGCGATCGTCATCAACCCGGCGGTTTCCGGTTTTCAACTGGGGAAATTCGCCATGCGCCGGTATCAGATGCAGCGGCGTTCGGCGACGCTTAACGCGGCCTACCTGACGGCCAACCTGCTCGGCGTCGAATCGGGCGGAACGATTTACGACGGCGCCGCGTCCGTTCTTTCGTGCGGTCGCGTACTCGCCGAAACGCCGCGGTTTTCGTTCGCAGACATGCAAATGGCCGTTGCCGAAATCGACCTGCAAAAAATCAACTCCGGCGAAACGCTTTCGAAAACCGTTTATGACACAACACACGATGCCGCCAACAATAAAACCGAAGCGTTCGAGGAATTCGCCCGGGCGGTTTCGCTCGGACTGCTTGATTATATGCGGAAAACCCGTGCGGGCGGCCTGACGCTTTCGCTCAGCGGTGGGGCCGATTCCGGCGCGATCGCGACGCTTGCCTGGCTCGGCGTGCAATTCGCCCTTCGCGAGTTGGGGGCCGAAGGTTTCGTCTCGCGATTCCGCGATGCCAAAAATATTGATGGCGCCGCGAATACCGGCGATTTCGTCGGCGAAATCATGGCCCGGCTGTTGACGACCGTGTACCAGCGGACGCAAAACAGTTCCGATACGACCCATGACGCGGCGAAATCGCTTGCACGTGCGATCGGCGCGACGTTTTACGATTTCGACATCGAGCCGATCGTGCGGGCGTACTCGCAGATGGTCGAGCGGCAGATCGGGCGATCGCTTTCGTGGGACACGGACGACGTAGCCATGCAGAATATCCAGGCCCGCGTGCGAGTGCCGGGCGTGTGGTTCCTGGCCAACCTGTCGGGTTCGCTGCTGCTTTCGACGGGCAACCGTTCGGAAACGGCGGTCGGTTACGCGACAATGGACGGCGACACCTGCGGGGGGCTCGCACCGCTTTCGGGAATCGACAAGCATTTTCTGCGCAAGTGGCTGCGCTGGATGCAGCAAACCGGCGCAACATTGGTTCCTGGACAACGCTTGCCGCTGCCCGCGCTCAAGGCGATCAACGACCAGCAGCCGACTGCGGAATTGCGACCGGCTTCGGCGGCGCAGACGGATGAAGCGGATCTCATGCCCTACGAGGTGCTCAATTCGATTGAAGGCTGGTTCGTTCGCGACCGGCTTTCGCAGGCGGAAACGCTCGCGCGGCTCGAAGAAAAATACGCGGACCATTCGAAAGAGCAGCGGATTGCCTGGCTCGAACGCTTTCACAAGCTCTGGCGCCGCAACCAGTGGAAGCGGGAAAAAAGCGCCCCCGGCTTTCATCTCGACGAATACAACCTCTCGCCGCGTTCATTTTTTCGATTCCCCGTGATTTCCGGGGAATATGAATCGTCGGAAGAGTAAATCATTACACGGGCGGGTGCGTCACGGGTTTTCATTGCCGTCAAGGACGACGATGGTTTCGATTTCCCTGTCGGAAAACTCAGGCGAGAAGGACTTGAGTTTTGTCGAAATTTCCTTGCATCGCGTCCATTCCGCCTCTTGTCCTTCCTGGTCCGCCATCGCATTTCTTGAGCTAATCGAAAAATTTTCCGGTCGATGTTGTAATGACTCCAACGGAACGACTTTCACTTTGGACGGGACGATTGCTTCAATATGGACTCTTTGCCCGCCTTCGATGAACGAAAATTCCCCTTGCGTGGAAATGTAAAGCTGATCGTTTTCCTTTTTATAGGCACAGCCAAAACCATTGAGTGCAACAAGCGTCAGGAATTTTTCATGGGGACGATCATCGCGGATACTGCAATCCGAATAATTTTTGCGCATCAAAAGCGTGATATGCCTGTCTTCGGCCGTGGCCTGGTAAATTTTCGCTTTGGCGGGCAAATAAACCGTGTCGATTCCCGTCGCATCCAGTTTGGCCAATTTGTATGTCTCGCTGGTTCGAATATTTGTCATATGGCAACCTGTCGTTGCGCAAACAAGCAGAAACAAGCACAAAATGACGAACAAACGGCGTAGCATTTCGAAATTCCTTTTCCGAAAATGGAATTATTATTGTGCCGGCGGTAAAATTTAACCCCACCCGATGAATCGCTTGCTTCGCCAATGTCGAAAAACATCGTTATTTGCGTAATTTTCCTACATTGGCGTAGCAAGCAGCGCTGGTAGCGCGGTGCATTTTTTATCGCCACCACAATATTGTGCCGGGAAATTATCGTCGAATACCATACGAAAATCATCTTTTCCTGTCAAGGGGGATACGCAAAAAACGTCGTGAAAACGGCATGGTTGCCTAGAATTTAAATGGTTTTTTCTATTTTGGCATCTTTAAGTCAGACGGCACGCTTACTCGTTGGAATGAGATTTTTCGACACCTGACATCAAAACGGCAACAGCCCGCAATTGATCGCATCGAGTTCTCAAATCCTGGATTTTTCGGGCATCGTCCAGCATTTTCGCGAGATCAGATTCCTTCCGACTCGACGATTCCGACTGGGAATTTCCGTCTTGCGACGGCTGGTCAGGCTCCTGCTTCCGAATTCTCAAGAGCGCAATCGCTTGTTTGACATTGGCATCACCAGTCGCTTTTTCCTCAATGACATTCATGATGGGTTCCGTATCAAAATCCTCGCGAATTTTTGCATATTGCAGCAAAATTTGCAGCAAATACGCGTATTCGCCGGGCGTGTGCTCTTTTTCGCACTCTTTTTGTAAAATGGATTCGATGGCAGGCGGGATTCTTTCCGCCATCACCATATCCTCCGCCCGCGCCATGTGCCAAAGCGAAGTAACCAAATCATTGGCTTTCTCCAAGGAATCGTTTTCCGCAAGAAGGAGTTTGGCGGCTTCGTGAGCCAGAAACGCTGCCGCTTCCGGGTCATGTACATCAATGTAATCCGAAAAATCCGGCATCCAGTACCCGAACGCCATCTCCAACATGCAAACGGCGGCAAGCCCTGATGCGGAATATTGGGATCGCCTGTTAAACGCATCGATGGCACGGTCGTCCTTGATAAGAAATTGTCCCATCAGTTGAAAGATTTTCAACATCTCGTCACGTTGACCCGATTCATACATGATTCTCGCGACATCGCGTAACGCCATCAACTTCATATTGTCACGTGGTCCGTGTCGGCAAGACCTGTCAAGCACCGTCATTTGATCGTCAATCCGCAGGGCATTTTCAACAGCCTTTCCGAACTCCCCTTGCTTCGTCTGAATCATGGCCAGTTGCCAAAAGCCTTCGTTACGCCAATAATCGTCTTCGATTTGCAGGAGGGACTGCACGGCTTCATCGTATCCGCCCGAATTTCCTTGCGACAAAGCGATGTAATAATTCGCCTCATCCGTGCCGGAACACCAATGATTGAGCCACGGCGTGAGGTTTTGTTCGATTTCCGGAAGGTTTTTGCCCCATTGCATCGCTTCCTCGAATCGTTCCAGCTTGGCCAACAGGCGTATCACTCTCTGGAAATATCTGATTCTTTCAATTTGGCGTTGAAAGTCGTTTTGAATGGGGGAAAGCAGCAACGTTTCGCCGTCTCCCGATATGCGAATCAAATCGTCAACCAGATTTTCATTTGCCGAAATGTCATCCAGGGTCACCAGCCCTTGCGCAATCGCGCTCAACGCTTCCATTATGGACGATACGCCTGCATCGTAATATTGGAGGATTCCCAATGCTCGTGAATAGCTTCCTGTTTTCACATATAGTCCGACCGCTTTGTCGAGCAGGCGATCGCGTATTCCGGCCTCGGGAATCGACAGGATCGTAGCCATCGCTTTTTCCATGTTGGAAAGAATTTTTTCCGTATCACGCGGCAGCTCAACGGGCGGGATGTCGGAGGCGTTCTGGCTGATCCGGCTCCAGCGGTAACCTCCGCACAACTCCAGTTCCCTCGTCGCGACAATCGCCAAGGCGCCCGATTTTTCATGAATGTCCGACAAGGCAAAGGCGTACTCCTTTGCCTCGTTGAAGAGCGGGGCAATCGTGTCCATTTTGTTTTGTTTAAGCGATCGAAAAGCAGATAAAGTGACCAGTGCAGACACCCTGCCCGCTGGGTGGGGAATTTCGTCGACGGTTTTGACTGCTTCATCAAACAGCGGCGAGGCAAGCTCCTCCAGTCCGGCTTCGTGTACGGCGCTGGCCAACGCTTCAAGCTCGGCATAGCGTTCTTCGGGTTTGGAAATTGCTCGGATTCTCGGCAAAGCTTTTGCGAAAGTCGTGCGAATGCCCTCCATATCGTGACATTCCCGCTGGGCATGGATTGTTTGTGCGATGAGAAAAAAATGATCGTCGCTGATTTCCAACGCCTGGTCTACCGATTCCTGGAATACTTCGGCGGAAGTCGGAAGCGGAGGATCACGATCCTGCCCCACAACAGCAGACAATGCCATAGAAATCAAAAAAAAGACAACAACAAACAAACCGTTGATTCGTTTCATCTGTCGATTCTCCCACTGAATTGTCGGCAAGCCGGATGAAAAATTTGTGTTCGCGGGAATCATTTTGCGGCGCAATTTTCGTGAATTGTAACAAAAATTACGCCCGAAGACAAGAAAAATCCCTGCTAAAACAGTTTTTCAGCTTGAGTCCCCAACATTTCCACCCTTGTTTCATGGGGCAAGCCCGTTACAATGAAAAGGTTAGGCAGCCAGACGTCTATTATTTCGGCGGATGGGGGCCCGATGCAATTTCGTCAACTTTTTTTGATTTCCTTTTGATTTATTGAAAAATATGGCAAAAATTCTTTCTGGAAACGAAGCCTTGGCCCGCGGTGCGTGGGAAGCGGGGGTGACTTTTGCGGCTGGCTATCCCGGGACACCTTCGACGGAAATTCTTGAAAACGTCGCAAGGCACTATAAAGGCGATATTTATGCAGAATGGGCGCCGAATGAAAAAGTCGCCTTTGAAGCCGCCGTCGGGGCCGCCTTTGCTGGTGCGCGGGCCATCACGACCATGAAGCACGTCGGGCTGAACGTCGCCGCCGACCCGCTCATGACTTTGGCCTATGTCGGGACCGTGGGCGGATTTGTAGCCATTGTCGCCGACGATCCCGGCATGCACAGCTCGCAAAACGAACAGGATACGCGGCGATTTGCCCAATTTGCCAAAATTCCCGTCTTTGAGCCGTCCGACTCCCAGGAAGCCAAGGATTTCATGCTGCTGGCCCTCGAAGTGTCGGAGGAATTTCGTACGCCGGTGATCTTGCGCAGCACGACGCGGGTGAGCCATTCGCGCTCACTGGTCGTCGAGCAGGAACGCGTTTTGCCCGACCGGCCAATCGGCTTCGAGAAAGACCCGCCGCGTTTCGTGCCGATTCCCGCGTGGGCCCGCCCGATGCGGCAGCGTGTCGAGGAGCGGATGCTCGCCCTGCAGGCGGCGGCGTGCAAGTCGCCGACCAATCGAACCGAATGGCGGGACAAAAAAGTCGGCGTCATTGCGTCCGGCATCGCCTATCAATACGTTCGCGAAGTTTTTCCCCAAGCGTCGGTGCTGAAACTTGGTTGGGCCTTCCCTTTCCCGGACGCTTTGATCCGCGAATTCGCCGCGGGAGTCGAAAACCTGCTCATCGTCGAGGAGCTGGAGGATTTTCTCGAAGAACACGTCAAAGCGATGGGCATCGCCTGCGTCGGCAAGGCCGTCGTGCCGAATATCGGCGAATTGTCGGCCGATGTGCTGACCTCCGTTCGGGCGAAACTCGACCCCAAAACATTCGGCCCGGGTTACGGCCCCGAATCGCTGCCGAAAGCCGCCGAAATTCAAATCGACCGCGCTTCGGCCCCGACCCCGCCGGCCCGACCGCCGGTTCTTTGCCCCGGCTGTCCGCATCGCGGCATCTTTTTCGGTCTGGGCCGTCATGACGTGGTCGTGACCGGCGACATCGGCTGCTACAGTCTCGGCGTGCTGCCCCCGCTTTCGCGGATGGACACGATTCTCTGCATGGGCGGCGGCGTTTCCGTCGCGCACGGCATGGAACGCGCCGGCGAACCGAAACCGGTGGTCGGCATCGTCGGCGACTCGACCTTTTTTCATTCGGGCATCACCGGCCTGATGGACATCGCCTACAACAGGGGCAAATCGACGATCATCGTGCTCGACAACCGCACGACGGCCATGACCGGTCACCAGGAAAACCCCGGCACGGGCAAAACGCTCATGGACGAACCGACCGGCATCGTGAGCATCGAAGAGGTCGGGCGCGCCGTGGGCATGAAGAACATCGTGACGGTCGACCCGCGGAACATGAAACAGGTTCGCGCGACGCTGAAAGAGGCGATTGAATCGGACGAACCCTGGCTCATCGTGGCCAAGGCGCCCTGCCCGCTCTACGAACGCAAAAATCCCGGCGACCCGCTCGAAATCGACCAGGCGAAATGCAAAAAATGCAAGCTGTGCCTGAAACTCGGCTGTCCCGCGATCGAAAAGGACGGCGACGACATCGTCATCAACGAACTGACCTGCGCCGGTTGCACCCTCTGCCTGCAAACCTGCCCCCACGGCTGCATCCACCGCAAACACGTCGAATTCGAGCATTTGCTTTAACCCAATCAATAAGGTTCGGAATCATGAAACAGCGTATCGAAATCCGCAACTTCGGTCCGATCAAAAAAGTTGATCTCGACATTTCCGACTACACGCTTTTCATCGGCCCCAACGCCTCGGGAAAAAGTACGATTGCGAAGCTGGTGTATTTTTTTCAAACAACAAAAACATTAGTTTATTTGAATCAAATAACAAGCAATGTGAACTCGGGAACATTGGAAGCAAGAACACATGATCAGGAAGTATCGATTCGTGATCATTTTCTCTCACTATGGGATATTCAAGCACTTCAAGATGATTTTCAGGTTAATTACTTTCATGAATTACATAATCAAGAAATGGGGCACGCACTTTCCTTAAAAAAAGTAAACAATACTTTAAGCATTACTCTTTCTGGCGATTATCTTCAGTATATTCGCGATGCATTTACACGAGCGGCAACTCATCACGATCCTATATCTAAAGCGATATTGGAGGAAAGCTTGCCGTTGATTGCTTTTAAAGAATATCGAAGAACCAAACGTTCACTTTTTATTCCTGCGGGCAGACAGTTTTTATCACTTCGGACAGATGATCTTCCATTATTTAATCCAGGGAGAATTGAACCTCTTGTTGAGGAATTTATGGTATTAGTTTCGAAGACGAAGAAAAACAGTTTTCATAAATTCATTCAAGAAGAGGTGAACGAGATAGATCTGTATAACAAAGATCAAGAACCGGAAGACAAATATAATTTAAGTGAAATAAAATTGGCCATTGCCCTTTCAGCCAAAATTCTCAAGGGTAATTATATCAATACACGGGAAGGCGAACGAATTTATTTTCACGAAAAGCACTTTGTCAAGCTTTATGAAGCTTCGTCAGGACAACAGGAAGCACTTTGGATAATCAATTTAATTTATCTTTTACTTTGGAAAGATGCCTTTAGTTCTGAGTTATTTACTAATTTCACCATCATCGAAGAACCCGAAGCGCATTTGTATCCCGAGACGCAGCGGGATGTCACGAATTTGATTTCGCTGCTTGCAAACCAGCCCGGAAATCAGGTCATGATCACCACGCACAGCCCGTACATTCTGTCGGCGTTGAACAATTTGCTTTACGCTCACAAAGCCGGGAAGACCAAACCGGATGAAGTGTCGGAAATCGTTGATCCGTTGCTATGGCTCAACCTTAGTCCTGACCGCGTTGCGGCGTACAAGGTGGAAAATGGAGAGATTCATGATATCATCGACCCTGAGTTGGGAATGATCAACGCGGAGGAGATTGATTCGGCGTCACGAACGATCTTCGATGAACTGGATAAAATCCTGCAATTGGAGGATTGACATGGCCTTTCGGGATTTTGTCGCGCAACATCAAGCATGTTCTTATGCAATCGCTCACGAACGTCCCCAGGGCGGAACAATCGTTTGTTCGGA
>JAVBQX010000221.1:0-12862 GCA_031548645.1 Thermoguttaceae bacterium | reverse complement strand
GCCTCCGGCGAGAAAACGACGCCGACCTTTCAAATGGTCGCTTATACCGGCGGTAAAATGAAGGTCGACGGTTTTCCGCATCCCGTCGTGGTCGAGTTCTCCGGGTTGGATATTCCCTCCCAGAGCATCCCGATTCGCCTGGATCACAAGCCCTTCCAGGGCGTGGGCCACACGACGAAGATCAGTATCGAAAAAAACGAACTGATCGCCGAAGGTTTGATCAGTCGCGACACGAGTTACGCCCGTGACGTCGCCAACTCCGGCACGAAAGGCTTCCCGTGGAAGGCCAGTATCGGCGGGCCGATTCTCGAAGCGGAGTTTGTGCCGCACGGCAGCATGGTCGAGGTCAACGGCCAAAAGGTCGAAGGTCCGGTCCATGTCGTGCGCAGAATGACGCTCAAGGAGATCAGCTTCGTCGATAATGCCGCCGACAGCAATACCAGTGCAAGCGTGAATGCAAACGGCTCGGAATCGGAAGGCTCAAAAAAACCAACCGTTAACACCGCCCTCAATACGGCGAGCGCTTCGTTCTCCGAGAAGCCGAACCCAGCGCCGCAGCCGACGTCGAACATGCAGGCCGCCGAACCGACGCCTTATCAGACGCCCACACCCATGGTGTTCGAGGAGATGCAGAAGCAGTTTCGCGCCGCCGCGCTCGCCGAGACAAATCGCATTGAAGGCATACGTGCCATCGCGAAAGGCGAACAGAGCGAACTGGTCGCAAAAGCTATCGCCGAAGGCTGGGACGTCACGCGGTTCGAACTGGAATTTCTCCGACGCTCGCGGGCCGTCGCGCCGGGCCTTCGTGCGGCGGCGCAACATCCGACACACAAGGTGCTCGAAGCGGTCGCCTTGCAGACGGGCGGTCTGTCGCTGGAGGCGATTGCAAAACAGTACGATGAGCCGGTGCTCGAAGCGGCGGACAAGTATCGCGGCATCGGCATTCAGGAATTCTGCGAGCTGGCCTGCGGGACGCAACTGCCGCGTTACAAAAGGAATGCCATCGGCTGGCTGGAGGCGGCGTTCAGTACGAACACGCTCCCCGATATTCTGTCCAACATCGCCAATAAGATGCTGCTCGAAGGCTACAACTACATCGACGATACCTGGCGGAAAATCTGCAAGTTTTCCAGCGTCAACGACTTCAAGACACACAACCGCTTCCGGCTCACGAGCGACTTCAAGTTCGAGAAGATCGGCGACGGCGGCGAAATGAAGCACGGCAAGATCGACGAGCAGAAGTTCACGCAAAAGGCCGATACCTACGGCATCATGTTCGCGCTCACCCGCCAGATGATCATCAACGACGACCTCGCCGCCTTGACCGACATCCCGCGTCAGATCGGCATGGGTGCCGCCGAGGCGATCATGGACGCCGTCTGGGATTTATTGCATGCGAATCCCATGCAAAGCGACGGCAAGGAGTTCTTTCATGCCGCGCACAAAAACCTGTTGGCCGGAGCCGATACGGCCCTGACGGTCGACGGACTCACGGCGGCGGAAATCGCCTTCATGGAGCAGGTCAAACCGAACGGACGTCCGCTGGGAGTGCCCGCCTCCATTCTCCTCGTGCCGACCGCTTTGAAAGTCGTCGCCGAGATGCTCATGAAGAGTACGATCCTCAACGAAACGACGAAGGAGGACAAGGGCAAGCCGAACCAGAATCCGCATGCCGGGAAGTTCGAGGTCGTTTCCTCGTCCTATCTCTCGAATCCGGCGATCAAGGGCACGAGCGCAAAAGCCTGGTATCTGTTCGCCGACCCGAATCGTCTGCCCGCCTTCGAGGTTGCCTACCTCGGAGGTCAGGATCGTCCGACCGTCGAACGTGCCGACGCCGACTTCAATGTGCTCGGCATCCAATTTCGCGGGTATATCGACTTCGGTGTCAAGGAGCAGGACCATCGCGGCGTGCTCAAAATGAAAGGCGAAGCGTAGGAAGGGAATAACGAATAGTGAAAAGTGAATAGTTTTGGCTTTTCACTCGAGTTGTTCAATCGAAGAGATCGTTGACCAGTTTTTCGATTTGCTCTTTTCGCCGTTTTGTTTCTTCCGGGTCGATGGTGATCGTTTCACCGTCCACAACAAGGACGTCACCCGCCTTGGTGCCTTTCGGCAGTCGGGATTTTTCAATCTCCATTGTCTCGCCGTTTTCCATTTCGCACACGGCGATTTTTCCTTCAAAGCGATCTATGCTGATTTTCATGGTGTGGCCTCATGGGAATGGTGTTACGGTTTGCAGACGGCACAGGGCGTGTAGTTTTTCTGGATCGCCTCCTGCCGGGACACGGCAATCGGATTCGTCAGATGCTGGCAACCGGCTTTATGGAATTTCGCGCCGGATTTGGTGACATAAACCGTATCGCTGCTGGCCGCACTGGCCACCTGCGGATATTGCGACGCCACGGCGGGTGCCGGTTGTGCCGCTATGGGAGCCGGAGCCGGAACCTGCGCGGCAGCCAGGGTCGGATAACTGCCGTTGATCGGTGCTCCGTAGGCGGTGAGCGTCTTGCCCTGCGTTACAAGGATGACGGAACCCTGCGTGTCCGTTCGGAAAAGATAGGTATTCGTCACGCGGCCCAGGATGGTTTTCGTCGGATGGCCGTATGTGTTGCCCTGACCGACGCAAAAGACGGTCACGTCCGGGCCCACTTCCTTGAGAAACGCGGCGGACGATGAGGAGGTCGAACCGTGGTGGCCCACTTTCAGGATGGTCGCTTTCAGCTTGTCCCGGTGAAGTTTCAGCATTTCACTTTCGGAGACCGCCGTCGCGTCGCCGGTGAATAGAAAGGAAACGTCACCGCAGGTCATTTTGAGGACGACGGAGTAGTCGTTCAAATCTTCGTATTCGGCGCTGTTCGGGGCGAGACATTCCGTTTGGATGGAAGCACTGAAATCGATGATCAGTCCCGCCTTGCCTTCGGTGATTCGCAGGCCTTTCGCCTGGATCGCTTCGAGCAGCTGGCGGTAGGTGACCGTGGTCACATTCGTAACGCGCGGCATGACCACCGATTTGACGTCAAACTTTTTCACGATATCCACAAGACCGCCGATGTGGTCGAGATGGGGATGCGTGGCCACCAGAACGTCTATCGTTTTGACTCCGATGGAATTCAGGTATTGCTCCGCGAGCCCGTTCTTTTCTCCCGCGTCGATGAGCATCGTCTTGCCCTCCGGCGAAACGATCAAAATGGAATCGCCCTGGCCCACATCAATGAAATGCACCGCCATTGGCGCTGGATCGGCATGGGCGACCGAAGCGGTGAAGAGAAGAGTCAAAATGGTGAAAATGCGTATCACGTTTGTCTCCCGAAAAATGAAAATGAAAAATTCTGTGGAGCGGGAGTATAAGAAAAACCGGACTTCGGTTCAAGAGATGATGAATTATAACGCCGTTATCAGAAGTGACGGCAAATGACAGTTTTCATGCCGGAATTCCGTATTCCGGTTTTATAAAAAACAATTTCAGGAGATTTTATGGAAGCCAGATTCATACACGAAGGTAAAGCGATTGATTATGTGCCCGGGACGGATATTACGGCGGGGACCGGCAATACCTTGCTCGGCATCGCGCTGGCGGAGGCCGTCGCGACGGACACCGTCGTTCGCGTGAGACTCAATTAACAATGGATATTTTGGCGAAAGGAGCCCTCTGGCTGGCGCAAAAGCAGGAAAAGTTTTGCAGCAGCGACATCATTTACGTTCACAACGGCGAAAAAATACCGCTCACGGCGACCTATGGGCGCACCGAATATGAAATTCAGGACGAATACGGCGTGAAGATCGGCGCCCATGCCGTGGATTTTATCATCCGGACGAACGTCCTGCCGTTCGAGCCGGAACCCGGCGACGGCATCCTCGTCGGGGAGACGAAGTACGAGGTCATGCCTCTGGGAAATCAAAAATGCTGGCGATGGTGCGATGCCCACCATCATTTACGAAGAATTCACACAAAAGAAATATGAGGACATTTATGTTCGAGCGTATAAAAACGTTTTTTACCGGGCTTCGTTACATCTGGAAATATTCCGAACCGCTCACTTCGTTTTTGCGGCGGCTGACGACCTATCCGGGTATCGAGTATCCCGACGATCTTCGTGCCTGGCTGCGGCCTTTTCTGCTCGACGTCTCGCTGCTCACGGCCATGACGAAGAACACCATCGACGACAAGATCGCGATGGCTGCGATTCATATCGTCGACTGCGATCAGGCCTGGGACTCCGTGTACAAATTGGCTGTACTCGCCCGTAAAAACGGCGTCAAAATCCCGGAAGACGCCGCCCAGAGCGACGTCGCCGACGCTTTTTACGAGGTCGCCGACGCCGTGCCGGTCGAAAACCCGGCCATCGTCATCGCGGCGGTCGGGTTGATCATCCAGCTCATTCAACTGCTGAAAAAATAGTGTGGAATGTGGAGTTTGGAGTGTGGAGTTGTTTCGACTCCATTCTCCAAACATGAAATACTAAATTTTGCGAAAGAATAATTTTATGAAACGACAATCGTATTTGATCAGTTTGTTGATTGTGTTGGTTTTGACCGGCTTCGTTTTCGGCCAGTCGGTGGCCATTGACGGGCCGAACAGCGCCGGTGTCGGTGAGCTTTGCGTGTTCCACCTGACCTCGGAAGAGGCCGTCGCCGACTGGCAAATCATCCCGCAGGCCGAGTTTTACGTCGATACGTCGAAGCGAACACTCGTGTTTTCGACACCAAAAGCCGGAAATTACACGATCATCGCGGCCACCATCGTCGAGGACAAACCGCTCGTTTTGACGCATGCCTGTCGTTACGGTGGCGACAATGTACCGAATCCGGAGCCCAAGCCTGATCCCGAACCGGAACCGCCGAAACCGTTGACACTCAAGGATTGGGTGACGAAAAACATTCCAACGGACGGCAAAAAGGACACGAAATATCTTGCGGAATGTTTTGACAATGCGGCCTCGGGCATGGAGCGCGGGATGATCCGAACGGTGGACGCCGCTTATGCGTCCGTCAGGACATGTACGCAAACGAAAGCGAACAACAAGGTATGGGCGACGTTCTTTGACGGTCTTGCGGCACAGGTTCATGAAAAATTGTCCGGCGGCAATACGAAGGAACTGGCGGCGTTGTATCGCCAAATCGCCCAGGGCTTGCGAGCCGAGGTCACGGCGCCGGAAAACTGCCCGACCGGAAATTGTCCGGCGCGATAACGAACGGGTTTTGAATTTCAAAAAACAACAAGGCCGGATGCAGGGACACAAGCTATCATCAGAACCCCCGCATCCGGCCCATGAGGAGAATTATATGCGAAGATGGATCAAAAGGGAATACACCGAACAGCAAAAAGTTCGGCGTGAGAATATTGAAAAACATTTGCTGCCCACGCACGGCTGCTTGACGCTCGACGATTATGCGTCGGAAGTCTTGCAGGAACTGCAAAGCGCCGCCGTGGAATTCACGACGCTTTGGGAGTCCGGCCAGATGCCGGTGCTCAAGTACGACGACGCCTTCGTCAACTGGCGTGACGAACAAATCCGAGAAAATCAGACGCTCGTCGAAGAGCGTATCACCTGCACCTTGCCCTGGCAGGTGCTCAAGCATCTGGACGCCCAGCGCAAGGGGTCCGATCGCTTGTATTGGTCGCAAATGTCCCTCGGATCGTGTAGTGGCCATGCAGATGCCTTCGCGCACCATTCGTCGGTCTTGTACTGGATCGCCCGGGGCGCCCCGCTGAAATATTGCCCGATCAACCCACTGGTCACTTGGGCGATCACCAAAGGCGGCTCCTTGCGCGGCGGCCAGACCCTGAGCGAGCAAGCGAAAGGCGCCAACGAAATCGGCCATTTCATCGAGTCTTTGGTCGGCACGAACAACCTTGCCATGCCCTCGAATTACAAGCAGTATCTCGACGACGCCTTGAAATATCAATCGTCGATCCTGTTTCTCGATTTTCGCGGCGACGAGCTCTGCGATGAAATCTTTGCCTCTTGCGCGGCGGGACTGTCGGTCGTGGTCGGCAATTCGAACGCCGTTTCCGGCTTTGAAATCGACAACAACGGCGTCAAAACGGCCATTGTTTCTGGAAATTGGTCCCATGCCACTCATTTTTCCGGCTATCGCAAGGTCAAGGGCACGGAGTACATCGGCTGGATCAACTCCCACGGCGACCGCTACAAGAGCAGCGACGAGGGCGAACCGGCGGATATGTGTTGGATGAACCGTAAAAACGCGAGCAAATTCTGTTCGACCATGCATCATTACGGCCCACCCTATGTGGTCTTTCCCGAATCCGTGACGGTGCATGACCGTTCGTTTTACGTAAAAAATCCTGTCCCGTGGCCGGAAAACTGGAGGCGTTAATGTCCGACAATTGGTATACCCCTTCCCGTCCCGAGGAGGTCTGGCTCGGCGATGACTTCAATAACCCGACGGTGTGGATTGGAGTCGATCTCGACGGCACGCTGGCCTACGAAGCCGACTGGCGCGGGATCGAGCACATCGGTGAGCCGATCCCCCGCATGGTCGCGCGGGTCACGGCCTTGATCGCCGAAGGACAGGACGTCCGCATTTTCACGGCGCGTGCAAGTCGCTTGCAGTCCGACGCGGAGCGATTGCTGGCCATTCGTTACGTTCAGGACTGGTGCGAGAAACATCTTGGCAAACGCCTGCCGGTCACCAGCGAAAAAGACCAATATCTTCGGAAATTTTATGACGACAGGGCGATCAGCGTCGTTTGCAACGAAGGTCATACCCTCTCCGCCGGTACGATCAAGCCGTTGCCTTGCGAAAGGAGAAATCATGTTTGATTACAAAACGCTGGGCATCACTTTCGGGCTTGTTTCGATCCCCATCCTGCAAGCGATACCCGACCCGGAGTTTTTGCTGGGCTTCGAGAAGGTCGGCATCGTCGGCTTTCTGTCGGCGGTGTTGGTTTATTTCGTATGGGAGCGCCGCCTGTTTTTGACGAAGGGATCGGGCCGGATCAAAGCGATGGAAGAACGCCTTTCGCATCTTGAAAGCAACGTCTCGCTGGGCGATGAACGCATCGTCAAACTGCTCGACGAACAGCTCGAAACTCTCAAGGAGATTCGTGAAGGCCAAAACGAGAATTTCGCCCGTATGTGGACACTGGCCATGAGCAATATCAAACCAAAAGACAAGGAGAAACCGAAAAATGAGCAGCCTCCCCATTAAGGTCGCCGATCTTGTCGTGGAAAAGATTCAGAAACACTTCCCCGACATCGCGACCGAACGTCAATATGTGGCTTCGCTGGAACTCAAGGACACGAAGGAGGCCCGGATCATCGTCGTCCCGAAGGAGATCAATTACGACCGGGCGAGCCGGTCGCACAACTGCGTGCATGTGGCCGTCGACGTTGCGTTGATGAAAAAATTTCAAAAAGGCGACGCCGAAGAACTTGATCCGCTTTGTGAAATGGCCGAAAAGCTGATCAAGCTTTTCGACGGCAAGATGCTGGTCGATATTCTCTGCGTCAAGGCGGAAAACACGCCGATTTACGCGCAGGAGCATTACGCAAAATGGCGGCAATTCACCAGCCTTGTGACGCTGACCTTCAGTTGTTATGAGAGCATCACGCCATGATCAAGTACAAGGCGAAGTCGCGTATGAACACCCAGGCGGTGAAACGTGCCGCCGGTCGCGCCGTGATCAAAACGCATGAGCAAGCAGGGCGATTGATCTATCGTATCGCCCGTAATTCGATCCGGCGTCGAAAAAACAAGAACGCCCACTCGCCTGCGGGCACACCGCCGTTCACGCATACGGGCGCACTCAAGCGTTCGATTCGCTTTGCGGCCAACGACAGGGATGTGGTCGTGGGCCCCACGCTCTCCGAAATCGGCATGGTCGCCAACTTGCACGAGTTTGGAGGACGTCCGAAAAAGAAAGCGCGAAAGGCCAACTATCGCAATAACTGGAAGCTCCATATCGGCGGACACGGCCCCATTGAAATCGGTCCGCCGCGTTGGGTCAAACGCGGTAATCAGAAAGTCTATTCGAGCGTGTATTTTTCAAAGCTGACGACGGCGAACATGGTTGCCAAGTCGAAGGCGATTGCCCATGACGCAGAACAGATGCTGATCGCCGAGCGTCTCGAAAACGACGAAGTCACCGCCGCCGTGTACGGTGCCGCTCCGAACTATCCGCCGCGGCCCTTCATGGGTCCGGCGCTCATCAAAGCACAGCCCTATCTCCCGCGCATGTGGAGAAGAGCTGTTCACAATTAACAAAGGAAAACGTATGGGACGAATCCCTTTAGGTTACGAGGCGAAAGCCTATATCAACAAGTCCACCTCGGCGACGCCCACCTGGGAAGAAATTGACATCATTCGCAACGTTACGCTGAACCTTGAAAAAGGCGACGCGGATGTGACCACGCGCGGGTCGAACGGATGGAAGGAGGTGTTGCCGACATTGAAAGAGGCAAGCATCGACTGTGAAACCATCTGGGACGTTCAGGCGGCTATTTTCAAAAAGCTGCTTGAAAGTTTTCTGCTCGACGAGCAGCTCGAAATGTTGTTTCTCGACGGTCCGGTCACGAAAAAAGGCTCGCAGGGCCTTCGGGCCGTCTGCTGCGTGTTCAAGTTTTCGCGGGATGAACAGCTTGACGGGGCGCTCATCGCCAGTACGTCGTTCAAGCCGACCTACGGCAACATCAAGCCGTCGTGGTTCGTCGTGGAAAACGATGTACCGTAACGAGCGCAAAGCGCAGAGTGTAAAGTGCAGAGTGTTACAAAACAACAATTTTACGAGGTCAAAATATGAAGGTTTTCAAAGACAACCAGAACAATTCATGGGAACTCTCCATCAACGTCGCGGCGATCAAACGTTTGCGGGATTTAATGAACGCCGACCTGCTCGACATCCAGGCGACCATGCCGAGGCTGCTTGCCGATCCGATTTTTCTGGTGGATGTGCTGTACTGCCTGTGCAAATCGCAGGCGGAAGCCAAGAACATCAGCGACGAGCAGTTCGGTGAAGCGATGGCCGGTGACCATATCGGCGCGGCGAAGAACGCCTTGATCGAGGAACTCAAAAGTTTTTTCCCGAGCCCGGAGGAACGCCAGGCGGTCGACCGGGCGATGAAAAAAGGACACGAGATGGTCGATCTGCTTCGCAAGAAGAGCCTGCTGAAAATGGACATGCTCGACATGGACGCGGAAATCGACAAGATTCTCGAACTCTTTGGCGGAACCTCTGGGAACTCGCCGGAATCGCAGGCGTCGATCCCAAGTCCCTCACCCTCCGAGAATTAGTCGCGATGGCCGACGGCAAGCAGCGGGAGGCGTGGAATCACACGGCCCATCTTTTGGCCATGATCGACAACCGCATGACCTTCGGCAAACGGGACACGCCGAGCAAGCCGTCCGACTTTCATCCCTTCTTGCAGCGTGAAAAACGCGAAGAGGAAGACGTCTTGCTTCCCAATCCCATCGGCATTCACATTTTGAAGGTGTTTTTGCCCAAAGAATGAATTCGGGCCGATTGGTTTCAAAGCGTTTCGAGGAGTCGGGCCAGGACCGACGGCATGATTTCATTGAAATTCGGATGCACATAACGAAAAACGTGTATCGTCGTGGACGCTTCATCGGACGTTTCATGAAATTCCGGGATCATTCTTTCGTGATCTTTGATCCAATGGGATTGAATGCGGACCGGCTCGAAGCAAAATACTTCGACAGGCGAATGATCCGCTCCAATCACTCCGGCATCGTTCGGCGAGCATGTGATCCATTGCCCGTTTGAAGTGGGGTGGATTTTTCTGCCCGCCGCATGGAGGAATGGTCCGGTACACCACATGTTTCTTGGCGTTTCCGGGAGGTCTTGCGGTTCTTGGTCCAGAAATGCGAGCGGTTCGTCTCGTAATTTACCCAGCGCGTACGCAAAATAGTTTTTCACGACCGGGCGTGTGGATGCAAGCAGTTTCGCCTGATTGGGGACGATAAAAAAAGTGCCGTACGCATTTCCCGAAGAAACTTCGTCCGGAGAAGAGAGCTTCAACACTTCGGTAAAGCAAGGGCACCAAAAAATCGGAAGACCGCTGCTCATGAGTCCGATATACGCGTTCGGGTCAAGGGCGACGTTCCATTCCGTCTGTTTCCCGGCAGGTCCGTTTCCCGCATTGACATAAACGGCCTTCACTTTTTCGCGAAGAAGACCGGGATTGCGGTTGAAAGCAACAACGAAATCGCGACAGCTTCCGACAAGGAACATGACAACCGGTTCATTGGATTGCCCCAGCGTCGCAAGAATCAATTCAACTCCGCCTTGAAATTCTTCCGGCTGATCGGAGGCCTTGTCGTCGGGGGAACGGAGCGGATTGCGAAGTCCCAGTTTCCACGGTGGAGGCGAATTTCCGGTGATCTTTGCCATCTGGTCCAGTGCACTGACGCCGCGTTCCTCCGGTTTGCGATGGGACGTTGCCATATCGAAAATGACCGCCTTGAGTTCCAATTCGTGTAAACAGGAAAGAATCGCGAGATCATAGTGATCGTCCGGGTCTTCCGGTGGTTGGAAGAGATCGGTCGAATAGATCACCGGTATGCGTTTCGGTTCGTCGGCATTCGTCACGGATGTAAAAATCGGAAGCATTCCCATACAAAGGAATGCACTCAGGATAGGGATCGGTTGGATTTGTAATATTCGCATGACGGTCCTCGTCAACTTGACCTGACATTTACTGCATTTTACCAAACAACGGGACTCATTACCATGCCGTCACAAGGTGACATTCGCGCCGGTCGCGCCTTCGTCGAAGTCTTTACCGACGACAGTCAATTGCAGCAAGGCCTTTTGGCCATCAACAAGCGTCTGGACGCCTGGAGCCGACAAGTCAGCGCACTGGGCATGCGGGCCATGATTTCCGCCGGGGCATTGTCGGTCCCGTTCGTGACCGGCGCTAAGGTCTTTTCGAGCTTCGGCGACCAGATCGAAAAAATGACTTATCGCACCGGCATGGGCAGCGAAGCCCTCTCCGAAATCTCCTACGTGGCCCAGATTTGCGGCACGGACCTCCGTGCGGTCGAAATTTCGATCAAAGGCATGCAAAAAACGCTCTCCGGCGCGGCGGACGAACTGGGCAGCGCCGAGAAAAAACTCGCAAAACTCGGTCTCACGCTCGGCGATCTCGACGGCAAAAAGCCGGAAGAACAGTTTTTCATTCTCTTGCAGCGTCTCCGGGAAATCAAGGACGAAAACATCCGCGCCGCGACGGCACTGGCCATATTCGGCAAATCCGGCACCCAACTCCTGCCCATGGTCGCCGCCGGGAGCAAGGGCATCGGCGAACTGCGCGAGGAAGCCCGAAAACTGGGCATTTCTCTTTCGTCGGAGGACGCGAAAGCGGCGGCAGCGCTGACGGACGACATGACGCGCCTCAAAACCTCATTCACCGGCGTCAGCTTGGCCATCGGCTCGGCGGTCGCACCGGCGATCCAAACGGTCACCCAGTTTTTCACGAACAACATTGCCATCATCAGTCAGTGGCTACGTGAACATAAAGCCCTGATCGTGGTCGCAGGCCTTGCCGCCGTCGCGCTGGCGGGTGTTGGCGTGTCACTTTTGACGCTCGGCGGTTTACTCAAGGCCGCGGCACTCGGCGTTTTCGCTTTGGCGGCGGTGTTCGGCGTCCTGCGAGCGTCCGTTGTCACGCCCATCCAATTGCTCAAAGTCTTTGGCATGCAGGCCTTTGCCTTGGGCACTGCCCTCGCGAAATCGACCGTGGGCTTGTTTGGCATGGTGCGCGGGCTCGGCGTTTTTTCGCGTCTCGCAACGGCGGCGGGCGCATCGGCAGGGATTTTGGCCGAAAAACTGTCCGTCGGGCTGCTCAATGCGGCGGTGGCGTTGCCGGGCGTGTTCGCCCGCATGCGGGGCGTCATCGGCAAAACCTTCAACAGCATGATCGCCCTGCTCGGTAAAATGGCCGGTGCGAACACCTTACAACAGGCCTTCAACGGCATGTTTCTGATCTTTGCCGCCATGCCGACGCTGATGCGCGGTTACGCCCAGCGCACGGCGGCGGTCTTGAAAAGCGGCTTCCTTGCCGGATTCGCGGCGATCCGTACCGGCTGGAATTCGGTCATTGCGTCCTCGAAACTGGCGTGGTCAACGACGGTGGCTGTTACAAAAACGTCGGTCGCGGCCATTGTCGGCGCGACAAAAACGAGTTTCAGCGCCGTGGTCGCGAGTATCAAAACCGTTGTGACGGCGGCTCGCAGTCTCACGGCGATGGCCCTCATTCAAAAAACATGGAATGCGACGATTTTTGTTACGCAGACACTCTTGCGCGGATTACGCGCCGGTCTCATGGCGCTGGCCTCGGTCAACGTCGCCGGGTTATTGTCACAGGGCCTCGCGGCGATGGCTTTTCAATTGTCCTCGCTGGCGACCACGACTATCCCTGCGGTCGTTTCGGCGCTCTTTGCCATGTCGGGCTACGCCTTTCCGATTCTCATTGGGATCGGCGCGGCGGTCGCGGCCGGCGCAGCACTCTGGGACTATTTCGGCGATTCGATCAAAGCCGCATTCACGTCGGCGATGGAATCAGCGAAATGGTTCCTCGGTTGGATCGGTTCCGGCCTTCAAACCCTGTACGGCGACTTCTCCCAGTACATGGGCATGATGGGCGACATGCTTGTCAGCGGCGACCTCGCGGGCGCGGCGTCCGTTCTTTGGAAGTTGATTCAACTCGAATGGACGAAGGGCTGCCTCGCAGTCTCGCAACAGTTCGGCGGCTGGCTGGATGCATTGTATGCGACCTGGAATGATTGGTCAACCAATGTCAGTAATATTTTCGCCTATGTCACCTACGGGTTCAAGATTGCTTGGGCCGAAACCGTCGCATGGTTTCAGGCGATCTGGTCC
>JAVBQX010000319.1:0-3990 GCA_031548645.1 Thermoguttaceae bacterium | reverse complement strand
CGTCATAATGTGCATAGCCGAAGGTCGCGGCGGTCATCTTGCCGATGCCCGGTCGCTTCCATTGGTGCGGCGAGGCGGTCGGATCGATATCGTCGGCGAGCGATTCGCCTGAAATGGCATGGGTCACATTGTATCGCCATGACGTCGCCGTTTTTTCGTCGCCTTCCTCGCCGCCGCTCTTCGAAAGATTGACGGCAAAGACGCCTGACTCCGTATCGCCGTGTCCGATGCGAATGAGCGCCCATTTTGCACCCGGCCCGTCTTCGATCCAAAGAATGGATGCACCGCCGGTCGAGCCACCTGTGAAATCGTAGGTGTATCCTTCCTCGATATCGCAGGCTTTCGGCTCCTTGTATTCCTTGTCCTCCTCCGGCTCGGGGACGTAAACCCTTGCGACGGTGAGACCGGAGAGACAGGCCCGCACCACGCTGCCGGGCGCCGAGGCTTCCTGTAAGACGACGAATTTACCTTTGTGCCATTCTTCCGGGATCACACCGCGCAGCACCGGCGTCTGCTGAAAAGCGTCCGCCTGGTCACGCGGGTTGAATACCGGACCTTCGATGCCCAGTATCTCGAATTGCTCCAGCGGGTAGCCCGTCTCGTTCTGCACCAGGACATAGGTGCCCTGATCGCCACGCACGGGCGCAGGACGGTTCTGCTGGCGCAAATTGGCGACGGCGGCGTCCAGCATGGCGTTATAGGCGGTTGCCGGGATGGTCAGCGGGTCGCCGGATTTGACTTTTCTGAAGGGATCAGACATAAGAATTACAAACGATAAAATGTTTTCACTTGAAAAAATGACAAAAACGTGTTACATTAAACTCTTTGAGTTTGTTTAGTCATGCAAGTAAAATTGGAGGTTTCCATGAAAACCATCATCGCCATACTCTCCTTGTGCTTTTTGATTTCGTGTCCTGCATTTGCGCAGGAAATGAAAGAGGAAATGCCTTTTTACAAGTTTGTCGTCAAGGATATCAACGGCAAGGATTTTGCTTTTGAGCAGCTCAAAGGCAAGAAAATTTTGATTGTCAATGTGGCCTCCAAGTGCGGTTTGACGCCGCAATATGAGGAACTGCAGGCCCTCTACAAAAAATACTCCGGCAACGGCAAAGAATGGAAAGAGAAGGATTTTGTCATTATCGGTTTTCCGGCCAACGATTTCGGAAAACAGGAACCGGGCACCAACGATGAAATCAAAACATTCTGTACCACCAATTACGGTGTGACGTTTCCGATGATGTCCAAAATTACCGTCAAAGGCGATGAGATTCATCCGGTTTATCAATGGTTGACGCAAAAAGAGCTCAATGGCGTGAAAGACGCCCCTGTCGAATGGAATTTTCAAAAATTCCTGATCGACGAACAAGGCAATTTCGTTGACATGATTCCGCCAAAAGAACAACCGGATTCGGAAAAAATCATCCAATGGCTTGAGGAAAAACCGTTATTCAACGGAAAAGACCTTTCGGGCTGGAGCGTCATGTGCCAGTCGCAGGATTCGGAAAAAGAATTCTGGACGGTCGAGGACGGAGCCATTCTTTGCGATTCGATCGGCAAAAAAGATCACACCTACGTCTGGCTGATGACCGACCGGGAGTTTCAGGATTTTGAACTGCGTCTCAAATTTCAGGCCTACTCCGACTCACCCGGCAACAGCGGATTGCAGTTCCGCAGCCGATACGACAAGACCGATAATGGTGGCTGGCTGAACGGGCCGCAAGTCGACATTCATCCTCCCCAAGCCATGTCGTGGCGCACCGGGTTGCTCTATGATGAAACGCGCGGTGAAAATCGCTGGATATTTCCCAGTCTGAAGAACTCGAACATGCCGGACAGTTTCAAACCTGAAAAATCCGTCATGAAATACGCCGGGGACGGTGATGGTTGGAACGACCTGACGCTGATCTGCAAGGGAATGCAAATCAAAACGATTGTCAACGGAATCATTCGTACCGATTGGGACGCCACGGGCGTACTGGACAGTGAACTGCACAAAAAACACAATGTCGGCCAAAAGGGCCATATCGCCCTGCAATTGCATCACGGCGATGAACTGCGCATCAAATTCAAAGATATCAGGATTCGCGAAATCAAGGAGTAGAAACAACTTCACGCGATTTGTCACCACCCAATACCCAATGACGCAAAATTGAGGTACGGATACACCTGTTCGACATAAGCTCCGACCGGGCGTTTGACGAGGGCGCCCGCGTCGAGGTCGGACTGATCCTCGTAGCGTACCCAGACATAGGCCCAGCCGGGCTTCCAGATCGGGCCGATGTCACCGATCCAGATATTGTCCATGTTCGGACTGACGGCGAACCGATAGGTCAGCTCCACCCAGCGTTCGTCGCCCTTATACGAGCCGGAGACACCGAGAAAACGCACCTCGTCCGCCGCGTAGCCGCGAAAAGGATAGCCGTTCACCTTGCCATAAGCGCGATTGATGAACGACATGTAATTCTTCGTCACGAATTCCGGCGGAAAGTAATGCGTTTCGGAGAAGGTGCTCACGGCGACATCTAAATCCACGCCCTCAACGGCGTCCTTTGTAACGCCAATCAATCCGCCGAAATAGGGTGCCCGGCGTCCCGGCGGCGAGTAAATGCCGATGGTGCGATAGCTGTGCAAAAACTTCTGTTGGGTGCCGGAAATCTCAAACTGAAACGACGAAGCGGGCCATTTTTGCTGGTCGTTGTTCGTCTGATTGGTAATGTTCCCATAATTAACGACCGCCTCCCAAGCCGTTTTTGCGACGCGGTTGATGTCGCTGTCCTTGATCCGCCAAGTCCGAAACTTCTCCTCGTAAAAACCGAGGAAGGCGTTGACGGCCTTGTCGTAATCGTCGGTGCCCAGGATCATGTAGGTCCGCGTTGCGCCGCTCGCTTCGCCGTAGAAACCGAGTTGGATGTTGGGCGAATCCCAACGCTCCTCCACGGTGATCGTCTCTTTTGCCATAACGTTTATCCAAATGAAAGTGAGGTGGATTGTTTGCTGTTTTTGAGCATTTGCTTCGTGTTTTTGGCGGTTTCTTCGGTCGCCCGGGCGACACGATCCATCGCACTGCTGCTCCCGAGTCCCCAGACCGCGAAGGCGTTGAACGTTCCCGCCGTCGTGACTTTCTGCTCGGTTTCCTTGTTCGCCTTATCCGCCTGATTCATGAACGACACATAGCCGCTATTCGCCTCTTCAAGGCGTTTCGCCGCTTTTTCGAGTGATTCCTGCGCCGATGTGATGGCGTCAGCGTCGCCAGTGTCCTTGACGGTATCGTATTTTTTCGACGCCTCGTCGAAGGCATGCGTGGCGTTGCGCAGTTCATTCATGATCTGGGCGTATTCCGCTTCGGAGACGTCTTTTTTCACCTGTTCGATTTCACGCGTCGTTGTTTGGACCGTTTTCGTATCGCCGCGTTCTTTGGCGTCGCCCAAGGTAATGGTCAGTTCCGACAATTTCTTGCGAGCCTTCGCGACATTGAAATCAATCTCGAAGGTCTGTTCATCGCGGACATTCTTGTCGGCGTCATTTTTCATACGCTCGAAACCGTCGTTCGCCTGTTCGAGTTTTCGTGAGGCCTCCGAGAGGACGCCTTGGGCGAGGTTGATCTCCTTTTCATTGCCGCCCTGTTTTGCCGTCTCGTATTTTTTCGCAGCTTCCTCGAAGTCCTGCCGGGCACGCTGCAAGTCGGCTTGGACTTTCGCGGCTTCGGCTTCCTTAAGTTCCGCTTTCGCCTTCCGCACCTCCTCGTTGGCAGTGTCCACCCGCTCAGGGTCACCGGACTGGGCGACGTTCTCCGCTTCGAAGCGGGCGTCCAGCAGTTTCTTCTGCGCACGGGCCACCGCGTAATCCTCATCGCTGTAATCGCGTCCGTCGCCGGAAAGCCCAAAAGCCGCATTCTTCTGGTCCTGATTCGCTTTTTCAAAGTCGATGCGAGATTTTTCAAGGTCGCTTTCAAGTTGATCCATGCGGTCTTGAGATTCTCGATCGCGCTGT
>JAVBQX010000204.1:0-5187 GCA_031548645.1 Thermoguttaceae bacterium | reverse complement strand
GCACGGCGAGTTTCATCGGCCTGCCCCTGGTGTGGAACGCGCGCGGCGCGGACCTCGGTCGCGACATCTTCCGGATGAACACCGCCCTGACCGGTCGCTACTGCAACCGCGTTGACGTGGGAATCGGCTACGAACTCGAAGCCCGCAATCATTACACCAGCCAGCAACTGAACGCAACGATCGCGTTTTCGAGGTAAAAAAGGTGAGGTAGGGCGGTCACGCCGTGGCCACCGATGTATCGGAATTTGCGCCGCATTTGTCCCGATACGACCGCTCCATGACCGTTGCTGCTCTGATTTCCTGTCCCTCGCTTACGCTTCGGGCTCTGGTTGGGTATAAAACTTATTTCTTTCGCGGCGTGATGACATAATCGTCGTCGAAGGCGGTCGCGAAATCAAAGACGTCGTTGAAATCATCGCGGGAATCGGTCGGCGTCTTGCGCATGCGACCGATTCGGATCATGTTGTAGACGATCTCGCCGATATCGCCGGTGCTCCTGATGCCGAATCCTTCGAGCACAGTCCGGGCCATGAAGCCGTACATGTCAAGGGCATACTGCCGGGCCGCTTCGGACAGGTCCTGCCCGGTGATGTGCTTGCCTTCGTTGGCGTCTTCTGACGGTTCGTCATCGGATTCATCCGCCTCGACATCCCGGGCAACGGCAAGCGGTTCGTTCGGGAGAGATTCCCCCAAATGCAGCCGGTTTTGCGCATAGTCGAGCGCCTCAAACACGAAGGAATAAGCCTCCGGTTTGAAACGCTTGTCCTGTTCCAGCAATTTGGCGAATCGTTTGTCCAAAATCATGTTCGTGTCAATGAAGAGTACGCACGTCGCGTATTTCAGTTTCGCGACGTTGCGGAAGTGGCGTGGGTTTTGGGCGTTCCGTCCATGGCGACGGTCGTGCCGCCGAGCCGCTTGGTCGTAAATTCATATCGACCGAAAATCATGCGGCCTGCACTATTCTGCAAAACGCTCGTCACGGTCACGCTGGCCCGTTCGGAAATATGGTTCCGCCCGCCTTCGATGACGACCATCGTTCCGTCGTCGAGGTAGCCGATACCCTGTCCCGATTCTTCACCGACCTTGACGACATCGACTTCCAGGTGCTCGCCCGGCAGGAAGACCGGTTTCATCGCGTTGGCCAGGTCGTTGAGGTTGATGACCGGGACGCCCTGCACTTTCGCGACTTTGTTCAGGTTGTAATCGTTGGTCACCAGCTTGCCTTCCAAGTGTTTGGCCAAGGCGACAAGTTTCAAATCGACCGGCTGGCTTTTCATCTCCGAAAGTTCGGTGTCGTCCAACTGCACGTCGATATGGGCCATGTTCTGCAGGCGATTCAAAATATCCAACCCGCGACGTCCGCGCGTTCGGCGTCCGCGATCGGCGCTGTCGGCCACGCGCTGTAATTCCGTCACGACAAAAGTCGGTACAATCAGCCGGTTATCGATCAGCGACGTTTCCACCACGTCGGCGATCCGGCCGTCAATGATGACGCTGGTATCAAGCACGAGCGGTTTATTGCCTTTGACGTTTTTCTGGAATTCAACGTAAGGAATAATAAACCGAAAATCACTTCCCGTTTGCAATAGAAAACTGATGCATAAATAACACAAATTGACCGCCAAAATCAACATGACCATAGCCGTAAACCGGCGATAGACGACGGACTCATCGACTTGTTCCAAAAGCGGGGACAGCAGCGGCATGATGGCCGAAGCGAGAATCCAGGTCAGCACCAATCCGATCAAAATGCCGAAATAAATGGCCGAAAGCCATTCAACCCGTTTCCGCGGGATGGCGATATCGACTATGAGAATGGCAACTGAAATGAAAAATATCACAAAAAACATTCCAAGTCCCAGCGGCTGACCTGATTCACTCAGGGCACCGGACTTGATCGCGAGCACACCGACCCCGCTCGCGAGAACGATAAAAAAACAACGAAGCAGTAGTAAGCCCATAATACCAGCCCTACAATATGGTTATGAATTTTTCATATACGCCGCCGCGTATTTTTTGCATCACCGGCGGATAAAATACAGGATGATCCGATATGAACTACGTAATATCAAATCAAGGAGGTGGGAAAAATTTGCCACAATTTTTTCGAAAAATGGTTTACGACTTTCAGGAAGTAATACCATTCATTTCCAAACACAAAAAATTGCGGGTAATAAATACTAAAGATAATTCGACTGCAACAAAAATCAATCGTATTTCAGCCGTATGTTCAGGTCAAATAACAGCAACGTTCACCCCACGGCTCGGACCGCATTGAAGGCAAGCAGCCATACGGACGCGCAAGCGACACTATTGCCGACATTAAGATGATTATACCCAAAAAAGTCGGAAAAACGAGCGACAACCGTGCGAAATGTGGGGGTTTTGAACGAAAAACACGAATTTTTTCATTAAAATCAATTTATTTGGGATGCCGACGGAAACACTAATCAAAATGTGCATAACTACGGTTATTATCAGCAGATTTTTTTATCGCGTGTGGCGTTCCTTGCTGATTTCCGGTAAAATTGTGGGCCCCATGAATAGAATTTTTTGCCTGACAAATCAAGTGAATTTGATTAAAGGAGACATCGATGATTCGAATGAAAAGTTGTCGGATCGTGGCGGTTGTGACCTTGGCCGTATTTGCGGTGGCCGTGGGAACCGCCGTGACGGTTCGGGCGGACAACGCCAAAAGCCGCTGGGTTCTGCTTTCCGACACGCACATCCCCGGCGAATACGACAAGGCGCAAAACGGTTACACGCCGAATCCTCAGTTCGCGCAGGCCCGCGATGAAATTCTGGCCCTGGACGCCAAGCCGGCCGGCCTCATCATCACGGGCGACAACGTGTTCCTGCAGGGCCTGCCGGAAGATGACCACACGCTGGCCAAACAGTTGGAACCCTTCGTCGGGGCCGGTATTGCGGTTTATCCGCTCCCGGGAAACCACGATAACTATGAAAATCTCGCGGCAAATGCGGAAAAATTCGCCTTCAAGGACACGCCGGTCAAGAGCAAGCAAATCACGCTCGTCGAAACGCCGAACGCGAACTGGTTTTTGCTCGATTCCCTTGAAGACACGAAAATCGTCGGCGGATCGCTGGGCGAGGAACAGCTCCGCTGGCTGGCCGAAGAACTCGACAAACGGCCCGATAAACCGGCCATTCTCGCCGCGCACCACAATCCGGAAACGTCCGACGGCGCGCTCAAGGACATGGAAAAATTCTGGGAAGTCGTCAAGCCGCGAAAACAGGTCAAGGCCTACATTTACGGCCACACGCACGTTTACCGCGAATCGATTCGCGACGGCGTGCACCTGATCAACCTGCCCGCGATGGGCTGGCGTTTCGACGACAAGCAGCCCCTCGGCTGGACCGAAGCGACGGTCAAGCCGAACGCATTGGAACTGAAACTTCACACGCTCGACAAAAACCACCCGAAAAACAACGATCTACGCATTTTCGAATGGCAACGCTGAGAAAGTGAATAACTAATAGTGAAAAGGTAGGGTGGTCACGCCGTGACCGCCGCAATGGCAGCCGCGAACTCAGCGCAGCGGAGTGACCGGGGAGAGGAACCGCAAACCAGAAAGCACGGTGATACCCGAAAGACTTCGAACCGAAAACGCGAAATACGCTCGCCCAAGCGAACACGCCCCACACCGGTCACTGCGTTCGCGGCTGTCATTCTTGCACGTTGAAAGGAATTCACAAAATGAACTTTGTCAGGCTAATAGTGAAAAGGTAGTTTTGAGTGATGAAACCCAAATCCAGGCGTTTTTATTTATTTGTTATCGCTTTGAACATCATTGCGTTCCTTTTGCTTGCCGGGGGAGCGCTCTGGTACTATTGGCCCCATTTATTCTGGAAATATGTTGAAAGTAAATCCGAACTGCGGCATGTAGGAAAAATTCCCAACAGTCCTATGCCCATGACGGCTGTTCCTGATGATTGGGTGGAGCATTCATGGAAGTTTTTGCGATTCCGTTTGCCTCCCAACATGTCTCTTATGGATAAACCGGAAGGTACTTTCGGGGGAGACAGTTATGATAACTTCTGCGATGAAAACATCTTGGTTTCTATCAGTCAGACCTCACTAACGGAACCGGACCCATTTCTGGAGTTGGCATCGAAGGTATATCCTGAAAAAAATTTTTTGACGTCGTCAAAATTACGTCTTGAAGCTTTTGGGGTGGAATCGAGCGATTTTCACTGGTCGATGAGTCGCCAGGAAGCTTCACGGTTTGCTTTTTTAATGACCGTACGTCGAGTAATAGTTCCTCAATTTATAAAATCCGCCGAATCATTCTCAGGAAGGAATTGGGATGGGCTCTTGCTCCATGGAGGGTATCGTGGTGTTCTCCTCAATTTGGAGTGCACCTGTTGTTACAATAACCGCTGTTACAATGGCATACTTATCAAATTTAGTCCTTCGGACAAAGAGCAGGGGATAGAAAATCTTGACATGGACACTGTACGTGGGATAGTTCAAAGTCTTGAGATCGACTGTCCTTGTTCAATTGTGTCAAAGTGAGACACCTGCCGTGGAGAGGGACCGCCCTTTGTGAAATTTTTTCTCATTGACAAACAACATTAATAGATTGGGAGATATAGACCATGAAACGCAGAACTTTTCTCGCTTCCCTGCCGCTGTCCGCATTGGCGATCAAGGCGGCGTCGATGCCCCTCCTTGCCGACGATTCCAAGCCGACGACCGATTCCGCGGCAATCGTCGATTCGCCGCCGCTGTTGCAGAATCCCGGCGAAGACGGCATGAACGTCGTTTGGGCCGTCAAAGCCCCGGCCACCGGATACGTCGAATTCGGCGAAACGCCCGAACTCGGCCAAAAAGCCGTGACCGATCATTTCGGCCTCAATCCCTACGACGACCGTTTCCTGCAAACGCGCATCACCGGCCTCGCGCCGGGCAAGTCGTATTATTACCGCACCGTCACCGTGCCGGTCACCTACGAGTCGGCCTACAAAATCGTTCCCGGCGAAGCGGTTTTCAGCGAGACGCACCGTTTTACGACGTCCAGCGCCGCCGCGAAAAACGCCACGTTTTCCGTCATCAACGACACGCACCAGAACACGCCGACCCTCGCGAAACTGACGAAGAAACTCGCCGAACTCAAGGCCGATTACACCGTCTGGAACGGCGACCTGATCAACGATTATTACACCGAC
>JAVBQX010000129.1:0-9473 GCA_031548645.1 Thermoguttaceae bacterium | reverse complement strand
TGGGGCTATCACGCCCGATTGTACCGCGCCGCGACCTTCGCCGCGCAACATCCCCGCGTGCAAATGATTCAACTGACCTCGTTCGGTTGCGGGCTCGACGCGGTGACCGCCGAACAGGTCGACGAAATCCTGACCTCCTGCGGCAAGGTTCACACGCTGCTCAAAATCGACGAAGGCACACAACTCGGCGCCGTCAAAATCCGCGTCCGCTCGCTGCTGTCCACGATGGGGAAAGAGGTTCACCGCGAGGGCACGAAAAAAGGCAGTACGACAACGACAGTTCAATGATAATTGCCATGGTGCAAACAACAAGAGCCGGAATGAAGGCGGAACGCCGTAATGACGGGATGCAGGATTCCGTATTCATTTGACAATACCGTCATTGCGCTGCGCTCCATTCCGGCTGTTGTTTCGTTGACCTGATTTCAAATGAAAAGGTGTAATATGCCGCGAATCATTGTGTTATCCACCCTATCACTGCTTTTCCTTGCATCCAACGCGAGCGCGGCGGAAGTTTCACAATTCGTACCTGGGCTCAATGCTCCCATCCCTGTTTCCGAGGAAATATTGAATGGCGACGTCGCACGCGTGGTTTTTTCCGTAGAAAATGCTGAGGAAAAAAACGACTCCAGTGAATTTGCGGAACGGGAAAGCGGTTCGCGGAATGCCACCGTTTGGGAGAAAGTTCACTTTGATAACACGGTGACACCGCCAAAAGACATGACTTTTCTCATGCCGCAGTCTGTCCTGCGACAGAATCCCAAGCCATATTATCGTGCCACCAGTCCGACAGGGGAACCGTACATTTGTTTTCTGGTACCGCCTCTTGAAACAACGGTAAGGCTGGGGGAGTTTTGTTTATTGAAATATGATATGCGAGGAAGGATTCACGACATAAATTCATTTGACCTGACTTGTGACAGTGTAGGCACGGGCTTTCGCTACACATTTGAATACGTTGATGAGGAGAATTGCCAGGAAGCCAGAATTTTCTTCCGCAAAGACGAGGGCTATGTTCACAAAGGCAAAGAAATCGCAGCGGGCGAAGAGCTTGAAATTGGATTGATCGAATTTCAATATGAAAACGACACGTTTGAAAAATTTTTCAGCAATGATTCCAACTATTTTCTCAGTCCGTATAAAACGGAACTGATTTACGATGAGCGTGGTTTCCTCACGTCGAAAGCGCAATTTAACGGCCTCAACAAGCTGGGGCCGGATCGTACGTGGTATTATCGAAATTATGAACAGGACCGCTTCGGAAACTGGACTCGCCGGGATGTTTATTTGGATGAACGACTGATAGGAACATATAAGCGCGATATTTACTACGCAGACGAACCGTTGCCGGATTTACCGGAAGATGCAACCGACGCGGAAAATGTTGAACCGGATTCCGAAGTCAAGTGGAAAATGGATTTTTGTGATTCCATTCACTACTTGCTGAGCTGCGCATACACATTTTGTGCCTACGAATTTTTTCCCGTTGAACAACAGCAATAAACATTGTTTACGCCGTGACACCTTGTCCGTGATCACAGATCACGGCTCGTCAAATTCACGGCTCGTCAATTTCACGCCCCGTCAACTCCACACCCCAAACTTCACACAGACACCATGGCCACCATCGACCGTCCGACCTGCCAGACGCCGCGGCGTACGCCGAAATTTTACGCGAAAGACCGCGAACATTACACGATTTTGTGCCCGCAAATGGCGTCGATTCATTTCGCGCTTTCGCACGAGGTGTTCCGCAACAACGGCTACGAGGTGGTCGTACTGCCGGAAGTCGACCGCGACGCCATTGAGGAAGGCCTGCGTTATGTCAACAACGACGCGTGCTATCCCGCGATCGTCGTCGTGGGGCAGTTGATCCAGGCTCTCAAGTCGGGCAAATACGACCTGAAACGCACGGCTCTGCTGATTTCGCAGACCTGCGGCGGCTGCCGCTCGACGAATTACGCGACCTTTCTCAAGGTGGCCGTACTCAAGGCGGGATTCGGCGACATCCCCATCGTGCCGTTCAACGTCAACCTGTCCGCGAAACAGAACGCCGAAGGCGTCATGATGACGCTCGAAATGGTGCAGCGGCTTTTGCTCGCATTCATGCTGGGCGATCTGCTCATGCGGCTTTCGAACCGCTGCCGGCCCTACGAAAAGAATCACGGCGAAACCGACCGGCTCGTCGAGCATTGGATCGAACGCCTGCGACCGGTCATCGCGCGGGGCAAGCTGCGCGACGTGTCCAAAATCGCGCCGGGAATCGTCGAAGCGTTCGAAGCCGTCGAGTTGGTCAACGAGAATTCGCGGCCGAAAGTCGGCATCGTCGGCGAAATCCTGCTCAAGTACCACGAGGGCGCTAACAACAACCTGGTCCGCATCGTCGAACGCGAAGGCGGCGAGGCCGTCGTGCCGGACATTCTCGATTTCGCGCTGTATTGCCTGACCTCCGACTGGCACCGTCGGCCGTACTCGAAGGTGCCCTTCCTGAATTACGCGCGCAGCACGCTCATCGTCTGGATGATCGAGCATTACCGCAAAAAAATCCGGCGGCTGCTCGAAAAAAGCGAACGCTTCACCGCGTTCACCGGCATCAGGCATCTCGTCAAGAAGGCGGAAACCGTCGTTTCGACCTGCAACCAGACCGGCGAAGGCTGGCTGCTCGCGGCCGACATGGTCGAGATGATTGAGTCGGACGTGCCGAACATCATCTGCGTGCAACCCTTCGGATGCCTGCCGAACCACATCACGGGCAAGGGGCTCGTCAAGGAACTGCGGAACCGTTACGCCAACGCGAACATCACGCCGATCGACTTCGATCCCGGCACGACGGAGGTCAACCAGCTCAACCGCATCAAACTCCTGATGGCCGTCGCCAACCGCAACAAGGCGGCGCAAACGCCCCCGCGAAAACAAGGATGATCGTTTGAGTTTCGTCCGGGCGTCTCCACGTATTCGTCCGCTTTACGTGAAACGCAAATGGTCAAATCGCGGCGAACGACAAAGTCAACGTCTTTTCCCGTCAAGAAAAAAAGACTCCCGGACCGATTGTCCCAAGGGGGGCGGGACTGAATCGTACTTGCGTCCGGGAGTGTGGAAAAGGTCGCGGTTTACCCGTTCAATCAGTCATTGATGTTTTCGAAATATCCAATCGACCATGGTGCGGCTCATGAGCGTCGTGACATGAGACCACGGCCGACCGTCGGGCGGACATTGCGACAAATCGCATCGCAATAAGGAGCGACGTCGAACGTCAGCGCGAAGCCGGAAGAAAAATGACGAAGTGTTTCGATGTGCATCCTGCAGGCGAAAACACTCCGCGGACCGCAGGCAATACATAAACAATTGGCACAATATATCCCATTGCTCCGGCGTCAATGCCGGGATTGCATGCATACCCAGGTGCAGGTCCGTCAAGTCAACACACATCCTTGCGTGTCAGTGGCTAAAGGATAGGAAAAATTCCCCTTTTCGTCAAGGCGAATATCCCTTTTCTTGTAAAATCTCTCATCATATTTTCGTTGGAACTTACGTACAATGACGTGGACAATCTTCTTGATCGTTAGAATGGAATAAATACGCAATATGGCTTGTCATAAAAATACCGACGTTAAAATGGAAAAAAATTTCTGGAATATTCCTTGAAAAGGCAACGACCCGTTTGTTTCCCATGGCAGCCCGGAGCGTCAGCGACGGGGTTTACCGTGACGCAAGTATGTCAGTACCCTTTTTCTTGTCTTTTATTTTATGGGACATCATTTGCCGATTTGAAACGTAACTGGATAGCACACTTATAACCCGTCGCTGGCGATCCGGGCTGCCATTTTTCAATTGAAATGATTGTGCTGTCGTATTAATGTCCAATCACATGCAACGTAACAAAGACATTAGATTTTTGAGCAATATTTATTTTTTGTTGTGATGTGAGCAAGTTTTCCCGATTCTTCTTGAAATATTGGCATCGCCGGTGTATTCTGAGAATGTGTACGCTGTATTTTCGAGCTCAATCCCGGCAAGTCGGACCAAGCCTGACGCAGCTAAATGACAAGTGACCAACTTTTCTTTGATCTTTTGCCGTCGTTTTCCGCGACATTGCAGATGGAATGAAATTTATGACCAGGAAAATCACCATCGTAACCGTTCTCCTGATTTTCACCGCTTTGGTGACTTCCGTGTCGGCCCAGACCACGAAAAAAAACGCCGTTGCGTCAAAAGACCAAATAAAATCGGCGTATACGGAAATCAAACCCGTGTCGGCAGAAGGCCAAAACCGGGATGAAGTCATGCGGGTGCTTCAAGGGGGCAACCTTGACGACGCCGCCAAAACGACGGTCAACAATTATTTGCAGAAGTTTTTTTTCGCCCGGTGGACGCTTGAAGAAAACGCTTCCGATTTGATCAAATACCGAGCAGAAATTCAACCCCTCGTTGATGGCGTTTCCAGTCAGCAGGGCAAGGAGTTTTTGCTGGGGCGATTGACTACCTATCTCTATGGTTTTGCAAATAAACCGGATTTTTCTCCTGCTTGTCGGTATAATGCCGTTCTCGCGTTGGGGGAATTGAACACGGGCCAGACGGACGGGCGCCCCATGCCGTATTTGCAAGCCCTGGCCGCTTTGCTTAAGACTTACGTCAATAAAGGCGACGGAAAAGACACGGCCAGCGAGGCGATACGTCTCGGCGCTTTGCTCGGCATCCGTCGTCACGTCATCCTGGGAATCACCAACGTGCAGGCACGCGATGGACAGGTGGCCAAACTCCTGATGACCATCGCGGCGGACACGCCCTACAAAAAAGACGTTTCAGCGAACGCCGGGACTGATGGTACGAGTTCGGATGACGATGTGGTCGTGATCATCACGGAGCCGAACGCCCGGCAAACCTCGGAGCCGCAGCGCACGGTCGAACAGCACAACTGGTTCCGGAGCCGGGCCATCGACACGCTGGGCTATCTCTCCGGGGCGGGCAAGCCGACCCAGACCGAAATCGCCAATACCCTGTTGACGCTGATCGAAAACGATCTGGAATTACCGACCATACGCTATCAGGCGGCCTATTCCCTTTCGCGATTCAACCCGACGATCATCGAGTCTCCGGACCTGTTGAAACGAACGACCCAGGCTTTGCTCACCTTGGGGCTGGTTGTCCAGGAAGACGGAATCCAGACCATGCTCAACGAACGATCGACCCAGCAAACGGTCGGCTCCATGTCATCCGGCGGCGGAATGCTCGGCGGAGGCGGAGGGGGAATGTCAGGCATGGGCGGAATGTCGGATATGTCCGGTTCTTCGTCGGGACAGACCCAGGCCGACCAGATCAACAATTCCATCATACAAATCAAGGACGGGTTCAGCAGCATTACGTCCTGCCTTTTGGGGCCGGATTTCAAATCCGGGGGATTGATCAACTCGGAGGCCATGAAAAATTCCCCATATCACGAGGTTTTGACCGGCCTGAATAAAGCCATCGTGGATTGCGTCAAATTCATCGACGAAGGCGACCCCGATGCCGCCAAGTTGCGGGCCAGCCAATCTTCCCTCGGCGGAATGGATGGCATGAGCATGGGGATGAGCGGTACGGGCGCCGGCGGGACGGCGGCAACCACGGTGAAAAATCAACCGAAGGTGACCATGAAGGAAATCGATGACCGCCTGAAAATCCTCAAGTCCAACATTGAAATTCTGAAAAACGTCATGCGCTCGCTGGAGGCGGGAACAACCGCTTCGCGATGATTTCCCGCAATCCGTCGTTTCATGAAAAAGGTCGAAACTGGGTTTCGGCCTTTGCTTTTTCTTGCTGGGTGATCTGCGGGGACTCCGTTTTTTGACGTTTTCAGTTACAATGGCATGTTCGTGCATCGCCCCGTTTTCCGTTGTTTGACATCGCACCGCGGAATCAAAAACATAGATTGAGAAAACCATGACTGACCCACTTCCTTACGACAACCCGTTGATCGCGCGTTATGCGTCCGTCGAAATGAGCCGCCTGTGGGGGCCGCAACGAAAATTCGGCACATGGCGACGACTTTGGCTCGCGCTGGCCGAAGCCGAAGCCGAACTCGGACTCCCGGTCACCGCCGCGCAAATCGCCGAGTTGAAAGCCCACCTCGACGACATCGACTTTGACGTGGCCGCCGAATACGAAAAAAAACTGCGCCACGACGTCATGGCCCACGTGCACACCCTCGGCGACCTGTGCCCGAACGCACGCGGCATCATCCACCTCGGCGCCACAAGCTGCTACGTCACCGACAACACGGACACGATCCTGCTCCGCGAAGCGATGCGGATCGTCCGCCGCCGCCTGGTCACGGTCATCGACCGCCTCGCGAAATTCGCGGCCGGATATCGCGATTTGCCGTGCCTCGGCTTCACGCATTTGCAGCCGGCGCAACCGACGACCGTCGGCAAACGGGCCTGTCTCTGGGCCTACGATTTCGTGCTCGACCTGGCCGAACTCGAACACCGCGTCGAAACGATTCGCTGTCGCGGCATCAAGGGCACGACCGGCACGCAGGCAAGCTTCCTCAAACTGTTCAACGGCGATCACGAAAAGGTGAGGGCCCTGGAAAAACTCGTCTGCCGAAAGATCGGTTTCGACGAAGCCTTCGCCGTGACGGGACAAACCTACCCGCGAAAACTCGACTCGCAGGTGGTCGACGTGCTTTCGTCGATCGCGCAGAGCGCCCACAAATTCGCGACCGACCTCCGCATTCTGGCCCACCGCAAGGAAATGGAGGAGCCGTTTGAAAAGAACCAGATCGGTTCCTCGGCCATGGCCTACAAACGCAACCCGATGCGCAGCGAACGCGTCTGTTCGCTGGCCCGGTTCGTCATGTCGATGCCGGCCAATTGCGCCGCGACGCTGGCCACGCAGTGGTTCGAGCGGACGCTCGACGACAGCGCCAACCGCCGGCTGGTCCTGCCGCAATCGTTCCTGGCGCTCGACGCGATTTTGATTCTCTGCCAAAACGTGACCGAAGGTCTGGTCGTCTACCCGAAGGTCATTGAACGGAACCTGCGGGCAGAACTGCCCTTCATGGCAACGGAAAACATCATGATGGCCGCCGTCGAAGCGGGCGGCGACCGGCAGGAATTGCACGAACGCATTCGGCAACATAGCCAGGCCGCGGCCGCGGTCGTCAAGGGCGAAGGCGGCGAAAACGACCTGATCGAACGGCTGCAAAACGACCCGGCCTTTGTCGCGGTCGATGTCAACGCGGAACTGGAACCGCGACTATACGTCGGCCGCGCCCCGGAGCAGGTTGACGAATTCATCGCGGAACAGATCGCCCCGATCCGAGAACGTTACGCCGAAACCCTGGCCGCCGATTCCGCCGCCGACCTGCGGGTTTGATCCGGGAGGTTATCTTTACGTGAAAATGATCCGCAAGAACAGCAGCCGGGAACGCAGCGTAGCGGAGTGAGCGGATTGAGGAGCCGCAAAACGGATAGCACGTTAATTCCCGAAATATTTCGAACTGCAAACGCGAAATACGCTCACCCAACGGACACGCCCCACACCGATCACTCCGTTCGCTGCGCTCTCTGCGTTCGCGGCTGCCATTCTTGCCCGTTGACGGTAATTCACAAATTTAACTTGGGCCGGATAGTCGCCGTTCGGAGATCGGCTACCCACCTTTTTCGCCCCAGCGCATCAAAAAACGACGCTCCCGATTTACGGGGCGTCGTTTCAGCCAAAATTTCAGGATGACCGTGTTCCCCGGTGCGGGGAACGTCATGCCGGAGGTATTGCCGGATTAAAACCGGTTGAACTTCAGTTCCGCACTGATGCCGTGAATCCAGGTGGATTGGTTCACGTTGTCATTGATACCGAAGATGTTGCCGTTGTTGTCGATCTGGTAATTGTTGATCAGCGTGGACCGGGCCGTGTTGTCCAGGAACATTCCCTGGTAACCCGCACTGATGCCGATCGCGTCGGTGAACTGCCAGTTGGCTTTCAGGCTGAAGTCGATAACCGGTGAAAATTCGGTCCGCGTCTTGGTGTGGCGGAATTCCATGCCGGTTTGCGAAAGACCGACGGGAACCCACGGAACCTGGCCCGCACCGCGAATGATGGCGTCGTCCGAGTCGTTGTTTCCGACAAGCGTCAGCGCTTCCGGATCGTAGCCCGCCGTGCGGGATCCGATGACGCCCTCGCTCTTGATGTTCTGCGTGTTGAAACCGGCCATGAACTTGGTGTCCGCGATGATCGACCAGCGCCCGGTACATTTTTTGATGTAACGGATGCCCACTTGCGGACCGACGAGGTGGTTTTCCGCCTTGAAATTCCATTTCGAATCGGCCAACACGGTTCCGGCACCCTGGATCGTTCCGGTGTAGGTGTAGTCCCGGTTCGTGCCCGGCAAAACGCCCTGCTTGAGATAAAACTCGGTCGCATCCACGGTGTCCTCGTTGGTGGTTCCGCCAGTGTCGCCGCCGTAAGTCGGGGTCGGGTCGATGATCTCAATCCGGACGTTGCCCCGCCAGGGAAGGCCCCAACCGGTGAAGGCCAGGTTGTCGTCCAACTGCATATAACGCACGCCGCCGGTGAATTCGAAGAACCCGATCCGCGTCGCGTGGGTCCGGAAAATGTAGTTCGCTTCCACGTCCCAGTGCTCGACTTTCGATTCCAGTTTGTACCGGTCGAACGTCAGCGGCAGCGGGGCGAGGGCGTAAGCGTACATGGGTTCATTGTCGGGTGTACTCTCACCAGCGGCCGCGTTACCGATTAAAAACCAGCCCCAAAGAAATCCGGATTGGATATTGGGAGGAAGTCCCGCACCGGGCATGCCAATATTGCTGAATCTGCTGTTCGGACCGTTGAGGGGATCGTAATACCATGTTTGGTGCCCCAACATCGGCGTCACGTAAAGCACGGCGTCGTCGTTGATGTCCATGGAACCGCCGATCCCCTGGTAGGAACTCTTCTGCGGCTGCATGAGCGTGGTTTTCAGTTCCCACCCGTGATGCTTGATCATGTTTCCGAAACGGAGCGTCGCCCCGCCGGTGAACGAGTTTTCCAGCGCGCCGGTCGTCATGTTGTTGATGCGGGGCTGGAACGACGTTCCGTTGAAGTACTCGTTTTGGGTCCCCGTCGGGCTGACCCACCCGACCGTTCGGTCCCGTCCTTTGGTGATCAGCCAGTAATTGTAGCTGATCTCCCCGAACATCCCCTCCCGGAGACGTCCGTTGCCCCCAAACTGGTCGCTTCGGACCGGCGACCAGAGCCTCATTTGCGAGATTTGTGCGGAGGCTGTGTTGCATTGCGCTATTACCAGGAAAAGTAATAGGGCAGTCATTAATGTTTTCATGTTGGTAAGCGACATGATTTTCTACCCACCTCGGTGAACGCGTGAATCATCCTGAATTGGTTAAATGGCATGCCTCGACGCTTTGCAGGCATCGGCACGCATTACGGCTGTGACGGTAGTATCGGACATATCGACTTCAACAATTGAGAGATAAATGACT
>JAVBQX010000200.1:0-16958 GCA_031548645.1 Thermoguttaceae bacterium | reverse complement strand
GACAAGGCCGAAATTCGCGGGGCGATCAAAAAGCACGCCCTCGAAACGGGGTTGGAAATTTATCAAAAGAACGACTGGTGGGTCCGGTCGCACAACAACTGGAACGAAGTCTGCAACAGCGGGTTGACCATCGCCGCGCTGGCCGTCGCCGAAGACGAGCCGGAACTCGCCGGGCAAATCGTCAGCCATGCCGTCGCGAGCCTGCCAAACGGTTTGAGCGTTTACAAACCCGACGGCGCCTATCCCGAGGGGCCGATGTACTGGTCCTACGGCGCGACTTTTTCCGGCGCAATGATCATGGCGCTGCGCGACGTGTGCGGCGACGATTTCGGGCTGCTCGCAACGCCGGGTTTCGACGTGACGGGCGATTATTACATGGGCATGATCGGCCCGATGTACACGAACTTCAATTACGCCGATTGCAGTGAAGGAGCCAGCGCCACGCCGATGATGTACGCCTTGTCGCAATTCTACGACCGACCGGATTACGCGTTTTGGCTTCGCAAATTTTATGAAAAACGCGGAATGCTCGGCGGCGGACGCTGGGCCGTTCTGCAGGCGATCTGGTATAACCCCGCCGGAACGGAGGCTGATTTCAAGGACACGCCCCGGGCGAAATTGTATCGCGGCATCCAGGATGTCGTGACCATGCGAACGAGTTGGACCGACCCGGACGCTGTGTTCGTCGGTTTCAAGGGCGGCGACAACAAGGCCAATCACGGGCAGCTCGACATCGGCACTTTCGTGCTCGACGCCGCCGGCGTGCGTTGGGCCTGCGACCTCGGGGCCGACGATTACAATATGCCCGGCTATTTCGGGGCCCAGCGTTTCGGTTATTTCCGGAACAACAACCGAAGCCACAACACGCTTGTCATCGGCGACAAAATTCAGGACAAAAAGGCCGTGTGCCCCATCGTTGATTTTCAATCCGATTCGTCCGGTTGCACCGCGGTTTGCGACATGACGGCCGCGTATCCCGGGCAGGTCAAATCGGCAACCAGAACGGTCAAGTTGACTGGCAACGGTTTGGTCACGGTTGAAGACGTGCTGGAAGGCGTCGAGGAACCCGTCCGCTGGGGCATGGTCACCCGCGCCGATGTGACCCTCGACGGCAAGGCGGCGACATTGCGTCAATCAGGGAAAGAATTCCATGTGACACTGGCATCGGACAATGCGACAAAATTTGAAACCGTTGCGATGACGCCCCCCACGGAACAGGAAAACCGAAACAAGGGATGCACCATGCTTGCGGTCTTTGCCGAACCGATTGACGGCCGGGTCGTCATAACCGCGACTTTTTTCCGTCCGTCGCAGGGAGGTCACTATTGAGAGGCGATATTTCCGGCCTCTCTCGATATGAATGCCGTGCGGATTTGAGAGGCATTGACAAGCTAGGAGTTTTCGATAGCATGTATTGTATATGTCCCGACTTGTAACCGAGTCCCATGCTTAAGCTGAAACAATCAAATGACAAATTTGAATTGACAAACTGAAATTTGAAAGGATCCATTCCATGAAAAAACTGATTGCCGCAGGTTTTGCGTTCCTGTTTCTTTTGACCGTCGTCGCCGGTTGCCCGAAAACGTCCGGTGGCCCGAAAGCCAACGATTCCGGTACGGTTAATTTTGACGACACCAACAGCTCGACCACCACCTCCGACGCTTCGGCCGACGATATCGCCATCTGATGGCTTGCCGATTTGACGGCGTTTCGACTCTTCGTCGCGATGCCATTGTCGCATAGATTGCAAAAAATAAACACGGAGTGCGAAATTTGTTTTTCGCACTCCGTGTTTTCATTTCCGTGTTACTTTCCGTAACGTTCCTCTTCAATCTGTTGCAGCGTTTTCCCCGCCGTGTCGGGGCAGAAAATCGTGCCGATCAACATGCTGATCGTGGCGAAACCGACGAGGATCATGGCGGCGATCGGCAGACCTTCGCCATTTTCGCCGATGATGGTTGCGCTGATGAACAGCCAAATGCTCAGGCAGAAACGAGCCGTAAAGAACGAAAAGCCCTGGGCCGCCGCCCGATATCGCGCCGGGAACATTTCCGCGGCCCACATCTGGTAAAACGCCTGCTGGCCGGAACCGTTGTTGACGCCCATTAAAATCGAGGCAATGGCGAAAATTCCGATGCCGAGAAATTCCTTCGGCAGCATCAGCAAGCCCCAGGCGGCGATGTACAAACAGGCGATAACACAGTAAATCACGCGTCGGCTGTACTTGTCGGCAAGCGTCATGAAAATGAACAGCGTGGCAAAACACGAAGTACCGAACAGCAGCGCGGTCAAAGCCTGCGATTGGCCGACGGTGACGCCGCCGGCCGCCTTGTAAATGTAGGGCAACATGCCACCGCCCGTTCCGGCCGCAAGATTCCAGACCATATAAACCCCGATCAGCAGCATCAAACCCCGCAGATTGTTGGGATTGGTGAATAAATCCCAGTAGCTTGTTTTTTGCCAGACGCCGGCTTCGATGAGTTCCTTTTCCTTTTGTTTGTTGGAAACCCATTCCTCTGATTCCGGCATTCGGAGCCGCATGATCCAGACGATGAACGCGATCACAGCCAAATGGGCGAAAACGAGCTTGTTGCCCGGCAGGTATTTTTTCGCCAGTTCATAAGCGAGTGCCTTCTGATCGGGTTCAATGGCATTGAGCTTTACCTGGACCTGATCCAGTTGCGTCTTCACCTGTGCAAGTTGCGTTTGCACCTGGGGAAGCAGGGCCGCGGCCAAGGCATCGTCTTTGGCCTGCTTTTGCAGCGTTTTTTCCAAACCAAGTGAGGTTTTCTCGCTTTTCAACAATTGTGTCTGCGTTGCCTTGACGGCATTGACCTGGTCGGTCATCTCCTTCAGTGATTTGTCCTTGGCCGGGTCGCTGAGATAGAAGGAGAGAATTGCCGAAAGCAACAACACGACACACGGACCGAGAGCCCACATCAACTGGGCCGTTCCGCAGTGACGGGCCCGGTTTTCGGCCGGGGCGTTTTCGGCAATCAGCGTCCAGGAAGCGGACACGTCGGCACCGACAGAAAGTCCGACGATGGCAAAACCGAGCAGCAACATCGGATAGCTGCCGCTGAAAATGATGATCAGCATTCCGAGAATGTAAAACAAAAGATCATAGGTATAAACGAGCTTTCGTCCGAGAAGGTCGCAGATTCGCCCCCCGATCAAGGCTCCCACGGCGGCGGAAAGTGCGTTTGCGCTGCACGCGTTGAGCAGGCCGACCTGATTTTGCGACATGCCGAGATAGGCCTGCCACATCGTCAGCCCCGCGGCGCCGGCGACGATGGAACCGGCATCGATGTAGCTCGTCATGGAAGCGACGATCGTTTTCGTCCAGGTGGACGGTTGTTTCGCTGTTGACATAATCCGTTTCATTCCAAAGTAAAAGGTGATCAAATTCAGGAAATAGACTCACGGATTATAACACAACCGCATGGCCAATTCCACAACCGCTGTCGGCGGAAAAATAAAAAAACCGACCGTCTTTTTCTGACAGGGCGGCTGACTGGAATTTTTGATAATCGCGCGAAAACAAGGGCTGTATCAAGGATTCGCTCAGGCAGAAATGATGGCCGACAGTTCAACGATTTCAACAAGCCCGTTGGGACAAGGAGCTTGATGGAAATGAAATTGGCATTACGATGGTGTTTTTCATTTCCACGGCATTTTTGTCAGGCAAAGGCCATGTCGACGCTGACTCAAGGGATTTCGGGAAAAACCTCTGTCACGATCCTTGTGACCCTGAGTCTGTTCCACACGTTCAACGACACCTTGCAGGCGATGATCACGGCGATTTACCCGATTCTGCATGAATCGCTGTCGCTGAACATGGCGGCGATCGGCGTGATCACGCTGGTCTACCAGATTGCGGCCTCCGTTTTTCAGCCGCTTGTCGGCTGGTATGCGGACAGGCATCCTCAGCCTTACGCTTTGCCGTTTGGCATGACGGTCACCATGACGGGGCTGATTCTCCTTGCCTATGCGTCATCCTACGCCATGGTCCTGATTGCCGTCGTGTTGTTCGGAATCGGATCGGCGGTTTTTCACCCCGAAGCATCGCGGCTTGCCTATCTTGCGTCCGGGGGGCGCTTCGGCTTTGCACAATCCCTTTTCCAGGTCGGGGGAAATTTCGGCGGGACGCTGGGGCCTTTGCTTGCCGCGACGTTTATCACCCGGACCGGTCAGAAGAACCTCGTCTGGTTCGTCGTGATTCCAATGGTGGCGGTCACCATGATGTTGCCGGTCAGCCAATGGTACAAACAGCAGTTGCTCGTCATCCGGGAAAAACGCAAAGCCGATGCCGAAGTCAGACGAGGTCCGGTTTTGCCGACCCGCACCGTGGTCATTTCGCTTTGCGTGCTTTTGACGTTGATTTTTTCCAAGTACGTTTATTGGTCCAGTTTGGGGAGTTATTACACGTTTTACCTGATACAAAAATTCGAGGTCTCCATTCAACAGGCACAATATTGCTTGGCCTTATTCGGTTTTTCCGTCGCGGCGGGCACCATGATCGGCGGCCCTATCGGTGACCGTTTTGGCCGAAAATACGTGATCTGGGTGTCCATCCTCGGGGTTGCCCCGTTCACCATGTTGCTGCCCTACGTCAACAGCTTGTGGCTGACCTGCGTACTCAGCGTTGTCATCGGGTTGATCCTTTCGTCGGCGTTTTCCGCCATTTTGATCTATGCGCAGGAACTGCTTCCCGGCAAAGTCGGGATGATTGCCGGCCTGTTCTTCGGTTTTGCGTTCGGCATCGCGGGAATCTCGTCGGCGGTCCTGGGGCATCTTGCGGACCGATACGGTATTTTTTTCGTCTACCAAATTTGTTCCTATATGCCGCTTTTGGGAATTGTTACTATTTTCCTTCCGAATATGCGCAAGATCAAATCAAGGCAGTCCCAACAGACCGATCCATAAGTGGGGCATATATCATGTGATTTACAATCGCAGCTATACTGCGCAGTTTTCCCATTATCAACTCAGAATGAAGACGAATCAATTTATAGCGATTATTCCTCTTGCGGAAAAAAGGCATTTTCGCTATTATTATCGCGAGCTTTTAAATTTCGCGCAATTGCAGTAAATCCTTGGCAAACGCCATGACTATGAGTTGGCACTACGGGAAAAAGTTCCTGAAAATATTCGCTGAAAGCCATAGTACAGTATCTGCGAGAAAAAAACGTTCGCGGCTTCCAACTTTGTCTGTTCGCACTGATTTCACACCGCGTCTTCGTTGAATGCTTGCGAAATTAATAACAGGAACTGCTTATATAAAATGGAAAAATTCGGACCAAACGCTCATTGAGCGATATAGCATAAAAATTTCAGATATGTATAAAACCTCTTTCTTGGAACGTGTTGCACGCAAAAGTGAGCAATACCATGCCAAATTTGGCCACAACCCTTTGAAAGCGAATGCTATTTTTGTGCTCTGGAGCGTGGGGCAATTGTTCAAATTCAAACGTTCCATGCGCCCGAAAGCTGATGATATTTGCCGCATTGGCTTTTTGCTCAAGGGTGGGATTGGCGATATCCTCATGACATTGAATTTTCTCCAGAATTTCTACGAGTCCATGGAAGGGGCTTTTGTCTTTGACGTTTATGTGGCAACGAAAAGAGGGTTGTTTGAAACGGTTCAGACTTTGTGTCGCGAACAAAATTTTGTGCAACAGGTGCTTCCGGATTCAAAATTGCAGCGTGACTATGATCTTTTTGTTGAAATCGTGCGATATCCCAAGATTCTCCATTTCAACGAATCGAAAATAGCCGCTTTATCGCCAAAGCTGCATCAGTGGTGCCAGGTTGTCGATAAGTTCCACCGCGAGAATTCCGTTGTTTATCGTTACGCCACGCATGGTGATTATATCGGCGTCAAACTCGCCGCACTTCAAGGACGTAACCGACTTCAGCAGGCGGATATTGGCAACCTCATCCAAATTGAATCCCTATTTCATCCCAGGATTCAAACAAATGTGCAAGAAACGCTTGCCAGGTTCTCACTTCTGGGCAAGCGATTTATCACCCTGCAACGCGGCGTCGGTGGGGGAAACAGGAATGTCTCAACCAGATTATGGCCTTTGGAGCATTATGAAACACTGGTGGCATTAATCAAAAAGCGTATTCCGGAAGTATGTGTCGTTCAAGTCGGCACGGAAAAAAATCTTGCCATTCGCGGCGTGGACGTTGATTTGCGAGATAAGACGTCATTTGAAGACATCATGGTCTTATTGCGTGAATCCAGCTGCCATATCGACGGCGAATGCGGTCTCGTTCATTTGCGTCACTTTCTGGCGGGCGGAACAAGCATCGTTTTGTTCGGCCCCACGGACGAGAGTTTTTTTGGTTATGCGGAAAACATCAATATGAGATACGAAGGTTGCCCGGGTGGATGTGAATGGATGACCGCGGCCTATTCGTTAAGATGCCCCCGGGGGTTCGCCGAAAATCAGTGTCTTACCAAACTTTTGCCTGAATCTGTTTTGATCAAGGTCATGGAAACGTTAAAGGCATCCGCCATGTCAATGAAACTTGATCATGCGTCCTGAAGATCATGCCGAACCGGCTTTCACTCCGGCATGCCCGACACATAAGAAGGATTTTGTGTAAAAAGACTGAAATTTCATTTCGTTGGAGTACGAATAATGCATTTCACTTCATGCCTCGACCGCTTTTCCGATGTCAAAGTGCTCGTCATCGGCGATATCATGCTTGATATCTTCATGTATGGCACCGTGGAACGGATTTCCCCCGAGGCGCCCGTTCCTATCTTCAAGTTCGGCCATAAAAAGGAAATGCTGGGCGGGGCGGGAAACGTCGCGGCCAATCTTGCGTCACTTGGCTGTCAAACAACCTGCGTCAGCCTCGTGGGCGAAGACGACGAAGCGGAAAAACTCTCGCAAATTCTCGACGGCAACGGTTGCCGAGGAATTCTGCTGCCGCTCGCCAATCATTTGACGACCGTAAAAACGCGCATGATCGCCTCGCACAATCATCTCTTGCGCGCCGACCACGAAATTCTGTGCCCGAACATCAGGCCGATCATCAGGAAATTTCAGGAAATCGTCGAACGGGAGGTCGCGGCGGCGGACATCATACTCCTGTCGGATTATGCCAAGGGGTTTCTCACGAATCAAACCGCCCGAATCGTGATCGAAGCAGGAAAACGGCATGGAAAACCGGTCATCGTGGACCCCAAGGGAAGAGATTATTCGAAATACGACGGCGCCATGCTCGTCAAGCCCAATCTCAAGGAATTTCACGATGTGACCGGCATGACCTTTGATCCCAAATCGGATCATTTTCATGAGGATGTGATTCGCGGCGCAAAAATTTTATTTGACAAATATCGTTTGTCAAATCTGATCGTGACACTGAGCGAACACGGAATGCTCCATATTTCCGCGGACGAACCCTCGAAAGTGGTTCAAATACCGACCGAAGCCCGCGAAGTGTATGACGTTTCCGGCGCGGGCGATACTTCGTTCGCAACCTTGGGCGCGGCTCTCGGAACCGGGGCGGGGATGGAACACGCCTTGATGCTGGCGAATATCGCTTCCGGCATCGTTGTCGGCAAACTCGGAACTTCGTGTATCACCCCCCGCGAAATCCATGAGAATCTGAATCGGAAAAAAGGCCAACTGCAATCAAAAAATATCGTTCCGATCACCGAAATCGCTTCCGTTCTCACTCCATTGCGACAGCAAAAGAAAACGATCGGCTTTACAAACGGCTGCTTTGACTGCATGCACCTGGGGCACTTGAATTCGTTTGCAAAAGCGCGTGCGGAATGCGACGTTTTGGTCGTCGGCATCAATTCCGATCGTTCCGTTAAAAGTTACAAAGGGCCGGATCGCCCGATCCAGGACGAAAAAACGCGAGCCGCGCTGGTCGCTTCGCTCAAATGCGTCGATTACGTGGTGGTGTTCAATGAAAGGACGGCCGAGCGATTGATTGACATCGTTCGACCTGACGTCGTTGCCAAGGAAGGCTATTCGATCGACCAATGGCCGGAGGCGCGCCAGGTGATTTCGTACGGGGGGCGGGCCGTCGTCCTGGATCGTGTTGAAGGGTATTCCACCACGAACATCATTTCAAAAGTTAAAAAAGTCGCATAAGCCATGATTGACATTCCAAAAGAATTTGAATTGATCGCCGGTAATTTTCTGGAATTGAAAAAGAACTCGCAGGAAATCGCAAACGCCGTGAACGTCTGCGTTTCTGCTTTGCGATCCGATAATAAAATCATGTTCTGCGGCAACGGCGGGAGCGCGTCGCAATCGCAACATTTGGCCGCCGAACTCGTGGGGAGGTACAAAATCGACCGCCCGGCGATGAATTCGATTTCTTTGACCGTCGACACGTCGATCCTGACGGCGGTCGGCAACGATTACGGCTACGCCGACGTCTTCCGCCGCCAGGTCGAGGGAATCGGCCGTGCAGGGGACGTGTTATTCGGGCTTTCCACCAGCGGGAACAGCGAAAACGTCGTCCGGGCGTTTGAAATGGCGAAAAAAATCGGCATCACGACCGTTGCGTTGACCGGTGCGAACGCCGGGCGCATGGCCACGGCGGACGTGGTGATCGCCGTGCCCTCGCAAACGTCCTGTCATATCCAGGAAATGCATCTTGCGATCGGTCATCTCATCTGCGGCGAGGTGGAGAACGCGTTTTATGGCGGTTAAGGCACTTTTCCTCGACCGCGACGGCGTGGTCAATGAAGATACCGGTTATGTTTTCGAAGAAGAGAAATTCCGCTTCATCGACGGCATTTTCGAATTGTGCCGCGCCGCGTTGAACAAGGGATATCTCATTATTATCGTCACCAACCAGTCGGGCATTGAAAGAGGATATTTTTCCGAGGACGATTTCCGGTCATTGACGGGGTGGATGCTCGAACGCTTTCAACTTGCGGGGGTTCATATCACCGACGTCCTGTTTTGTCCGAGTCTTTCCGGCCCGGACAGGAAACCCAATCCGGGAATGTTCCTGACGGCTAAGAGCAGGTATGGCATTGATATGTCGGCTTCCGTTTCGCTCGGCGACAAGGAACGCGATGTCCAGGCGGGACGAACGGCCGGCGTGGGAACGAATATTCTCCTCTCCGCATCCGGCGCTCGCCGACAGGAAAATACTTCACTTCAAAGCGACGCGGATCGAATCATTGCGACTCATAAGGAAATGGAAAATTTATTATGATCATCGTGACAGGCGGGGCAGGTTTTATCGGCTCAAATATTCTGGCGGGGCTCGAAAAAGCCGGGTACAAAAATCTCGTCGCCGTTGATTGGCTGGGTTGCGAAGACAAGTGGAAAAACATCGCCAAACGTAATTTGGCCGATGTCGTCATCCCGGAGGAAATGCCGGACTTTTTGGCAAAGCGCCGTGACGAGATTTGGGCCGTGATCCACATGGGCGCCATCTCGACGACGACGGAGAAAAACGTCGATTCGTTTGTGCAAAACAACATCAGGCTGACCTGGGATTTATGGGAATTCTGTCGAAATTTCGGCAAGCGGTTCATCTTCGCCTCATCCGCGGCGACTTACGGGGCAGGCGAAAACGGATTCGAGGATGATGATTCGCCCGAATACCTGAACCGGCTCAGACCGCTGAATCCCTATGGATGGAGCAAGGCGTTCATCGACCGAAAAATTGCCGCCACTCGCGCCATGGGAGTGGGAAGTGGGCATTTGACGCCGCCGCAATATGCGGGCTTGAAATTCTTCAATGTTTACGGACCGAACGAATACCACAAGGGAGGGCAAAAATCGGTCGTCGCGCATTTGTTCCCCAAAGTGCAAAACGACGAAGAGGTCTCATTGTTCAAATCGTACCACCCCGACTATCAGGACGGTGAGCAACTTCGCGATTTCGTTTGGGTCGGCGACATCGTTGACGTCACCCTTTGGCTCATGGAAAACCGCCACGTCAGCGGTCTGTTCAACGTCGGCGCGGGCGAGGCCCGTTCTTTCAACGACCTTGCCCGGGCAACATGGCGGGCGATGGACAAAACGCCGAAAATCGCGTATATCGACATGCCGGACGGGCTCGCCAAACAATATCAGTACTACACGATGGCGAACATCAAAAAACTGCGTGACGCCGGTTATACGAAAGCGATGACCCGGCTTGAAGACGGCGTCGGAATTTACGTCCGCGAATTCTTGAATCGGGAAGACCCGTATCTTTAAAATCATACCGGTAAAATTTGATCTCCGGCCAATATTCCCGTATCATCTTCAACAAGATTCGTTTTGTGAAATTTCAAAGTTTGGTCAATAAACTGATTTCCCCGACGAGCCAGATGACGTCGCCGTTTTGCAGCGTCATCGACGGCTCAGGGTTTAGGAAACGCTGATCGTTGCGTTCGAGCCCGACGATCAGGCCGTTGACCGATTCGCGAACGCCGCAATCGCGGATCGTTTTGCCGACGAAAGCGTGTTCGCCGTGCAATCGAAGCGGGATCATGCCGAACGCGTCGTCGTCGAATTCCGATTCCGTTTCCGGATGGTATTCGATGATTTCCTGCGCCGCCGACAATTGGTCGTAGGTGCCGATCAGGTACAGTTTGTCGCCCGGCAAAAACATTTCGTTCGCCTTCGGGGCGACGATGATTTTCTCACCGCGGCGGATGATCGCGACCGTCACGCCGATGTCACGCTTCAAATTCGAACCCTGGAGCGTTTGCATCACCAGCGGCGAATATTCCGAAAGCGTGAATTCCGTGAGGGTCGCTTCCCAGGGTGCCAGATGCGGCAAGGTCGAGCGGTCTTCGACAACGGCGCGTTCCTTGGCCGACAAATGCGAAATGAATCGCGTTTCGATCCGCTGGTAGAGCGAATGAATCAAATGCCCGAATACGAACAGGAAAATCACAACGCCGATCGCCGCGATCATCCCGGCGACGGACGGGAGCGTCCAAAAATTGCCGGTAAGAAACACGACGAGAACGCACCCGATGAGAAACCGCACGATGCCGACGCCGAATTTCAATTGGCGGAGTCGGGCGAACGTTTCCGTGTCGTAATTTTCCGGCTTGAGCGTCCGACCGCGAAAAACGCCCCAAAGAAACGGAGAGGCAAGCAGCGCGGCGATGACAAACAGCGTCAACGAAGCGGGCGAAATCGAAAGGTGTTCCGGCAACAGCCCGGTTCCGAACCGCACGCCGAGAACGATGCTGACGACCACCACCGCGTTGAGCATGATCGCCAATCCGTGCACGCGCCAAAACAATGCGAGAATATGTTCGCGGCCGCCCGATTCGTTCATCGCGATTTCGTAACGTGTCAACAGGATCTGGGCCCGGTTGGGAATGCGTTTGTTCAACCATTGCGAAATCGGCCCGGACGCCTGGATCAAATACGGCGTCGTCAACGTGGTGACCGCCGAAACGGCGACGGCGACCGGATACAGAAAATCGCTGATGACGCCGAGCGTTTTGCCGAGCGTCGCGATGATGAACGAAAATTCGCCGATCTGCGCCATGCTCATCCCGGCCTGCATCGAGTTGCGGACGTTGCAACCGGCGAGCAACGCGCCGATTCCGGTGCCGAAAAACTTGGCGACGATCGTCACCAGCGTGATGATCGCGATGGTGCCCGCGTATTCGTAAAGAATCGCCGGGTTGATCATCATGCCGACGGAAACGAAAAAGACCGCCGAAAACAGGTCTTTGACCGGTTGCGTGACATGTTCGATGCGAGTTCCCTGCGAGGTCTCGGCAAGAATCGAACCCATGACGAAGGCACCCAGTGCCGCGGAAAAACCGACCTTGCACGCGATGATCACCATCATGAGACACAGCCCCGCGGAAACGACCAACAGGATTTCGTCGCTCAAAAGACGGCGGCACCGTTTGAAAAACCACGGGAGCAGAAAAATTCCCATGACGAACCACAGCACGAGAAAAAACACGAGCTTGAGCGATGAAAAAATCAGTTCACCGCCGGCCACCTGTTGCGAAATCGCGATGGACGAAAGCAACACGAGCAGCAAAATCGCGAGCAGGTCTTCGACGATCAGACCGCCGAACACGATCGGCGCGAACGCTTTGCCTTTCAGCTTCAATTCGTCGAACACCTTGACGATGATCGTCGTCGAGGACATCGCGAGCATGGCCCCGAAGAAAATGCTGTCCATGTTGCTCCAGGCGAACAGCTTTCCGACGAAAAAACCGAGCACGGTGGTCGAACAGACCTCGAAACCGCCGGTGATCGCGGCCGTCTTACCGACGGCGAGCAGTTTTTTGAAACTGAACTCAAGCCCCAGCCCGAAAAGCATGAAAATGACGCCGATTTCGGACCAGATTTGAATGTTCTCCTTGTCGGCGACCTGCAACATTTTCGGCACGATCTCGGGAAGATATCGGCACATCCACGGCGTGGGAAAATACTCGCTGACGATGAAACCGGCGATGAGATAACCGAGCACGATCGGCTGCCGCAGCCATTTGAACAGCAGGGTCATCACCGCGGCGGCGATGAGAATCAATCCGAGGTCCTGGATGAGGAGAGGGAGATGTGCCATATTTTCTTTTTACGCCGGGAAAAATTATGTCGAATTTTGTTCCGGCTCGAAGGAAACAGAGCCCGGAGCATAAGCCAAGACTCCAAAAAGAATCTCGTTAACACTCCGGGCTCTGCCAGGTCAAACGACGGCCGAATCAGTCCAGGTCGTCGAAGCCGTCGGCCATGTCGCCGAAATCCTGGTCAGGGAAATCGGTCACGGCTTCGTTATAGAACGGGTCTTCCGCGACGCGGGGCGCCGGCGGATAATCGTTCGGGTCGTCTTCGAGCAAGCGGAAATTCTGGCGTGCGCTCGGCACCGCCAGTCGCGAAAGAGCCTCGGCCGCTTCGGCGCGATAACGCCACTGCGAAAGCTGGTACTTGCGGAAGCCCGTTCCCGCGGGAACGAGGTGCCCGAGGATGATGTTTTCCTTCAGACCGATGAGGTGGTCCGTCTTGCTGGCCAAGGCCGCTTCGGTGAGCACCTTCGTCGTTTCCTGGAAACTGGCCGCGGACAGGAAGCTGGAACTCTGCACCGCCGCCTTGGTGATCCCCAGCAATTGCGTCGCGGCCGTGGCCGGGGTCGGGGCGATGAACTCGATCGCCGTGCCGCCGCGGGCCATGATCTCCGTGTTGACCTGTTCGAGCAGGTCCTTCGGGACGATCGCGCCGATTTCGAATTGCGAATCGCCGGGTGCCGAAATTTTGACGCAATCGTTCATTTCTCGGTTGCGTTTGCGGAACATGAAGCGGTCGATGACGAGCCCTTCGAGCAGCGTGGTGTCGCCGCCCGACTCGACGCGGACCTTGCGGAGCATCTGCGAAATGATGATTTCGATGTGCTTATCGTTGATACGCACGCCCTGGCTGCGGTACACGTTCTGGATTTCGCGGACGAGGTATTCCTCAACGGCCTCTTCACCGGAAATTCGCAAAATGTCGTGCGGGACGAGCGGTCCGTCGGTGATCGCCTGCCCGGCTTTGACGTAGTCGCCGGCATGCACGCGCATGTGCTTGCCGTGCGCCACTTCGTGTATGCGTTCGATCCCGGTTTCCTCGTCGCGGACAAGGACGGTGCGTTTGCCGTGCCGCTTGTCGCCCAGTTCGACGAGCCCGTCGATTTCGGCCATGACGGCGGGGTCTTTCGGCTTACGGGCCTCGAAAATTTCGGTCACGCGCGGCAGACCGCCGGTGATGTCCTGCGTCCCGGTCACGTTACGGGCGGTTTTCGCCAGCATGGTTCCGCGTTCGACGTAGGTGCCGTCTTCGACCTCGATGATCGCCTTGCCGGGCAAATAATAAAAGTCGAGCGTTTCCTGGCCGATCTCGTTTTTGATGTCGATTTGCGGGTGGCGGTCGCCTTTCAGGTCGGTGACGGTACGGCGGTTGCGGCCGGTGGTCGCGTCCTTTTCGAGCCGGACGGTTTCGCCGTCGACGATGTCGACGTAATGCACGTAACCGGCGACTTTCGCCAAAATCGGCACGCTGTGCGGGTCCCACTGGCAAATCGCGGTTCCGGCGGTCACCTCGTCGTTTTCGTTGACGAGCAGCCTCGCCCCGACGGGGTTGGTGTACTTTTCGCGTTCACGACCGCGTGCGTCGAGCAACGAGACGGAACCGTTTCTCGAAAGTGCGATGCGGTGCCCTTCGGCGTTTTCGATAACTTCGAGTTGCACGAATTTGATCATGCCGGGGAATTTGGCCTTGATCTCGTTTTCCTCGACGTCGCGCGCGGCGGTCCCGCCGATGTGGAACGTCCGCATCGTGAGCTGCGTACCAGGCTCGCCGATACTCTGCGCGGCGATGACGCCGACGGCCATGCCTTCCTCGACGAGGCGGCTGGTCGACAGGTCCATCCCGTAGCACAGTGCACAGACGCCGAGTTCGGCCTCGCAGGTCATGGGGCTGCGGATTTGAATCTTCGGCAGGTTCATTTTTTCGATCTTGGCCGCGATTTCCGACGTGATCAGGTCGTTTTCGTTGACGATGACCTCATCCGTGATCGGGTCGACGATGTTGACGCGCGAAACGCGTCCGCGGATCGACTGGGCCAGGCTGATTTCGACCTTCTCACCGCGGTAAATGATCCCCTTGGTGATGCCCTGCGAGGTACCGCAATCGTGCCGTGTGACGACGACGTTCTGCGCGACGTCGGCCAGTTTGCGGGTCAAATACCCGGAGTCCGCCGTCTTGAGCGCGGTGTCGGCCAAACCCTTTCGGGCACCGTGCGTCGAACTGAAATATTCGAGCACGGTCAAACCTTCGCGGAAGTTCGCCTTGATCGGCGTTTCGATGATCTTCCCGGACGGCTTGGCCATCAGGCCGCGCATCCCGGCGAGCTGCCGAATCTGTTCGACGCCGCCTCGCGCACCGGAGTTCGCCATCAAAAAGATCGGGTTCACGTAGCCGACTTCCCTGGTATCGTTTTCGAGTTCGACCATCATCTGCTTGGTGATTTCCTCGCGGGCACGGGTCCATGCGTCGAGCACCTTGTTGTAACGTTCGTCGCCGGTGATGGCCCCGTTCATGTACTCGCGCTGCGAGCGGGCGACTTCCTTTTCCGCCGCCTTGATGATGCCGGGTTTCGTCCCGGGCGTGATCAGGTCGTCGGTCGCGAAGGAAAGTCCGCTCTTCGTGCTTTCCTCGAACCCGATGCGCATCATGCGGTCGAGCAGGTCGATCGTCGCGCGGCGTCCGCTGTATTCGAAGCAGTCGCTGATGACCGTCTGCAATCCGCCGGAACGGAGCGGCTCGTTGTAATACGGCATTCCCGCCGGCAGGATGTCGTTGAACATCAGGCGGCCGGCCGTCGTTTCAAAGATCATGCCTTCGCGGATGGTCGGGTCGGTCTTGAGCCAGCGGCCCTTCGGCATGCGGACCTTGATCGTCGCGTGCATGTCGACCGCCTTGTGCGCGTGCGCGAGCAGCACTTCCTCGCGGGACGAAAACGACATGCCGTGCCCGACCATGCCCGGGATGGTCATCGTCACGAAATAGCAGCCCATGACGACGTCCTGCGACGGGCTGATGATCGGCGCCCCGTTGGCCGGGCTGAAAATGTTGTTCGTCGAAAGCATGAGCGTGTGCGATTCGACCTGCGCTTCGAGCGACAGCGGAAGGTGTACGGCCATCTGGTCGCCGTCGAAGTCGGCGTTGAATCCGCGGCAGACGAGCGGGTGCAACTGGATTGCGTTCCCTTCGACGAGGATCGGTTCGAAGGCCTGGATGCCCATGCGGTGCAGCGTCGGGGCGCGGTTCAGCAACACCGGGTGGTTCTGGATCACCTCTTCGAGAATGTCCCAGACTTCCTCGTCCTTGCGCTCGAGCATTTTCTTGGCGCTCTTGATCGTGTCCGCGTGTTGCAGTTCCTTGAGCCGGCGGATGATGAACGGCTGGTACAGTTCGAGCGCGATTTTCTTCGGCAGCCCGCACTGGTGCAGACGCAAGGTCGGCCCGACGACGATCACGCTTCGCGCGGAATAGTCGACGCGTTTGCCGAGCAGGTTTTCGCGGAAACGCCCCTGCTTGCCCTTGATCATGTCGGTGAGCGATTTCAGCGGGCGGTTGCTCGAACCCAGCACGGGCCGTTTGCAACGGTTGTTGTCGAACAGCGCGTCGACCGACTGTTGCAGCATTCGCTTTTCGTTGCGGATGATCACTTCCGGCGCGTTGAGGTCGACCAGTTTCTTGAGCCGGTTGTTCCGGTTGATGATCCGGCGGTACAAATCGTTGAGATCGCTCGTCGCGAAGGTTCCCGATTCGAGCAGGACGAGCGGCCGCAGGTCCGGCGGACTGACCGGGATCGCGTCGAGCACCATCCATTCGGGCCTGTTGTCGCTGTCACGCAGCGCTTCGACCAGTTTCAGGCGGTTGACGATGTCCTTTTTCCGCTGCTTCGAGCGGGTTTCCGTCATTTCCTGCCGCAGTTCCTCCGAAAGGCTGGTCAGGTCGAGACGCTGCAAAAGCTTGCGAATGGCTTCGGCCCCCATCTCGGCGACGAACCCCGTGCCGTAATCGTTGCGGGCGTTGCGATATTCCTCTTCCGTCAGCAACTGGTAGGTCTTGAGCGGCGTGTCGGCGGGGTCGACGACGACATAATCCTGAAAATAAATGACCTTTTCGAGGCTCGACGCCTTCATGCCGAGCAGCGTTCCGAGCCGGCTCGACGCGGCGCGGAAAAACCAGATGTGCACGACCGGCGCGGCGAGGTCGATGTGCCCCATCCGTTTGCGACGCACGCGGCTGTGCGTGATTTTCACGCCGCAACGGTCGCAGGTCATGCCCTTGTATTTCATGCCGCGATATTTCCCGCAAGCGCATTCCCAGTCCTTTTCCGGGCCGAAAATTTTCTCGCAGAACAAACCGTCACGTTCCGGGCGATACGTCCGATAATTGATGGTTTCGGGTTTTTTGACTTCGCCGTAAGACCAGCTGCGAATGTCCGCC
>JAVBQX010000218.1:0-58736 GCA_031548645.1 Thermoguttaceae bacterium | reverse complement strand
TTGTGACGCTTCGGCTTCTTCTGTTCGTTGTTTTTTGATTCGTTACCAACTGACGTTTTCTTCGGCAATCCCGACATAAATTGACCCTTTCAGATTTCAGTATAACACGGAATGTGTCCGAAATCTCTGGGGCGGGTTAGTACTGAACCAGATAACCAAGCCAAAATTCCTCAAAAACCTCACGAAGCTGGCGAAATTTGATATGATGATCACTCACCATCAGCCTCATTGCCGCCGACATTTACGCCAAGTTCGCGTAAAAGGTTGTGAGCGATTTTAAGCCGTCGATTTCTGACGCTGGGGCTTTCAGGACGGGGAACATCCTGCTCATCTTCCGACCACACGATAATGTCTTCCGCCCTCCACAGTCCTTTTTTGTGTTGGCCGTGGATCGGTTGCGGAAATGACGAGCCCCCTTGCGGGATTCCGCCACTCGTCGTCTAATAGTGCTTTGTGAGAGTCGCATGGTTTCAGCAACTTCCTGAATTGTCAATAATTCGACCATGATAAAAAACATCCTCCATGTTGAGGGTTTGAACCCGGCGACAAAATCAAAGGGTATGCAGCTTTCGGGATTGTCGCACAGTGTGAAATTGGAAATGACCGTTGTTGGAATACTATGACCAACAGTGGCCCTATATAGTGATCACACCTTTTTTGGGGACGATGCGTTTTTTGTCGTGGTCGTTTTGCTCTCTTATCTAAAACGCTTGGGCTAAACACTACTGAAGAAGTAATGATTCTCCATTGTCGCGTAAGTATCGAATATAAGATGGATTACGCAAACCCAGGCCAAGAAATAGAAAAACCCTCCGTGTTGGCAGAGGGCTTTAATGACTGAATCGATGAACTATTTATTCTAACGGATTGTGCCGTTTCATCGCCGCTTTGAGGGCAATCGCTTCATCGGCATGGTTGTACCGCATTGCGACATCAAGCGATTTCTGACCGGCAAGAGCACGAGCCGTATCCAATCCATCAGTTTCGGTCGTTTTCGTTGTTGCCGCATGTTTCAGCAAATACGGAAACCAATGCGGGATTTTTTCATCTTTCGGCAGTTGTTTGTTGGCCAATTTAATCGACCCTTCTATGGCGTGATAGTATGCACCGGACGTATAGCGTTCTCGGAACTTTTGTTTCGGGTTCGCGGCACGTTGTTCCTTGCGTTTCTGTTGCGATGGCGTCACCTTCGACTTGCGTTTGGCGGCGAGACGTTCCCGACGCTCCCGCATCGACTCTTGCGGGGTGAATACGGTATTGCCCCGGCTCCTTACCTGTCAATCGCCGTTCAAGAATTTCCTGTTCCGGTTTGCCGAAAAAGATGGTTCGAGTGTGCCCCCGCCATGTATTTTTGTGCTCCGGCGGCACGTACTTCCAAATCTCACCAGATCGGTCGATCTCACAGGCCTTCATCTTGCAGACATCACCCGGTCGCATCGCGGTAAGTCGTTGGAGAACCACCATATCTCTTATTGTCGGCGTGAGATGCGGCAATGTCCTTCTGACAACATCATCGGGGACATCCTTGCGTGGCGGCCTGTTTGATGCCAGTTTCCGATGAACCGAAGAAACAAGTTTCAAAGCACCGGCGACATCTTGTGTGACAAACTCATACTCAATGCCCCATACGAACATTCGACGAACGAATCCGGTCAGTTTGTTACAGTAATCGCGAGCGTACCCTTTTTCAACAAACTTGTGTTGTACGATCTTTAACGCTTTGGGTCCAAAATCCTTGACTGCCATACCCTCATGGGTTCGCAACGTCATTTCAATAGCGGTTTTGAAATTCCCGTAATCCGAATCGCCGTAGACGTTTTTGGCCCATTTCAGAAAGGCCGCAGCGAGTTCTTCAATCAGATAGGATTGCTTTTTGTGCGGATCGACAACGTTACCGATAGCCGCCCATTCCGCAAGAAAACGGCGGTATTCCCTTTGGGCTTCATCGCTTCCATATCGCCCCAACCTGATTTTTTTGCTGTTCAAATAGACGACAGCGTACTTCCCGTCCCGCCCCATCTTGGGGGGACGCTTGCTCAATCTTGGCATGATTCAACTCCTCTCGTTTCGCAAACCTCTATTTTGGAGGTTTACAAATTAAAGAAATGAGAACCATGCGACAAATCAAAAGCCGCATACCCTTGATTTTATTACACTTATGAAATACCCCCTGTTGGACTCGAACCAACGACCCACGGATTAAGAGTCTATCGACTGAACATGTTTCAAAAACCGTATGTATTGTCTTAACTCCCAGTTGTATTTAGTGTTACAGCGAGCCATAGCTCGCCGTCAAGTCGAATTTATCGGCGTAAATTGGTCATTTTCAATGCAAATTGCTGAAAGTTTGCGCTGACCAATGAGTAGCCCCGGCGAGTTTGGGCTTTATGCCTCGAAAATTGAATTTCGCTTGAATATCACCAGTCGTTCAATTCTATCTGCTCGGCTTGCCGGGTGCAAGTGGGGGACTCGGCTTTTGATTATCGCTGTCGTTGAGGATCGAGTATTTGAATATCGTCCAGATCGCACTGACGCCGTCGCGCCAGCCGATCTTTTTGCCCTGGTGGTAGTCGCGGCCGTGGTAGCTGATCGGGACTTCATAAACGACCGCCCGGCGACGGGCGAGTTTGGCGGTGATCTCGGGCTCGATCCCGAAGCGGTTCGACCGCAGCGGGATCGTCTTGAGCAGGTCGGCTTTGAAGGCTTTGTAACAGGTCTCCATATCGGTCAGGTCGAGGCCAGTCATGAAATTCGATAAGTGTGTCAAAAACAGGTTACCCAATTTATGGTGATAATGGACAATCCGTCGCATCTCCCGTGTGGCGAAGCGCGAGCCGTACACCGCGTCGGCCAAGCCTTCGACGAGCGGCTTCAAAACGACCGCGTAATCGTTCGGGTCATATTCGAGGTCGGCGTCCTGAATGATCGCATAGTCGCCGGTCATCTCCTCAATGGCCCGGCGGATCGCTGCACCTTTGCCCATGTTGACCGGTTGATCGAAGGCCTTGATTTCGGGATGGTTTTGGCGCAGGGCTTGGATCACGTCCTTCGTGCCATCGCGTGAGGCGTCGTTGACGATCACGAGTTCCTTTTTCAGGTCGCCCGGTACGGGTGCCGCCAGCACGCGTGCGACGACGCGGGCTAAGTACGACTGCTCGTTGTAGACGGGCATCAGGATGGACAGGGTTTCAGTCATGGGACTTTTTGTGATCAAGGAGCCATTGGTAAAGTCTCGGATCGGCATAAACGGGCGGCGCGATGTTGTGGCCGACGTCGTGGAGCGTTGTGAATTGAACTTCCCGGTCGCCCAAGGCTTTCATGGCGGCGATCATCTTCGAGGTGCATTCATAGGCAACGACCTGGTCGCCTTCGTCATGAAAAGCCCAAGTCGGGACGCACAGCAAACATTCCGCTTTTTCGGGATCGCCGCCGCCTGCCAGCGGAGCAATGGCCGCGAAACGATCCGGATAATCGCAGGCGACGCTAAATGTGCCGAAACCGCCCATACTGAGACCGGTCAAATAAACGCGGTCGGGGTCAAGCCGGTATCGAAAGCGGTGATCGGCAAGCAACTGGTCGAGAAACGTGATCACCCGTTTCGAATCCCAACCGTGGACCGGCGTCGACGGGCAGACCATGACAAACGGAAAGTCCTTTACTGAAATCGTTTCGCCGAGAAAAACATGGGGCGAGTTGGTGTCCAGAATGCGGACATCCTTGGCCACATCGCCCGCGTCATGCAAATAGACGAGCAAAGGTTTCGGTTTGGTGAAGTCATGATAGCCGGTCGGGAATACGATCAGGTAATCGTAGGGCTCGCCCAAAGTACGCCGGACAATGACCGAACTGCCGAAGAGCCAGGTTTTGACGTCGTATCCCAAGCGAAAAATCAAAACGCCGAAGGCAATGATCCAAAACAAACAGAACGTCCAACAAGAAGCGATTCGGCGGTGTTTCATGCTGTCGGCTCCGTCGGCGTCTTTCGTTTCGTCACACGAAGAACGGCAAGCGACGTCATGGTCAGAAGCACCGGAAGCCCGAACATCAGAAAAACCCGAAGTGGGGGTCGCTTGAAATAGACATTCCATTGGATCGGGCCGCTTCCGTCGAGGTTTTGACGGATCATCCAGCGGATGAGCTCCTGTCGTGCCAACGGGCGATCCCAGGTGATGTGCAAACCGCCTTCTTTCAATTGAATTTGGGCATTGCCGCCAAGAGCGTTGATCCTCTTGACCATCTCGACCGTCGGTTGAAAAGGGACGGTGTCACCTTTATTGTTGAACGCCCAGACGGCGGTCTTTTCGAACTCCGACGGTGAGGAGCCTTGCCCCGGCGAGCAGGAAAACGCGATCATCGACGCGAAACGGCCCGGATGGTCGGCCACATAATTCCAAGCGGCGTCTCCACCGGAACAGACGCCAATCACGCCGAGACGGTTAGTGTCAATCGGATATTCGGCAATCACGTGTTCAAGAATTTCATTGGCAATCGTGATCGGTGCGTCACCTTTGCCTTCCTTCGATATGGAATTCGCCCACGAGGTATTATCGGGCGGACACTGCGTCGCCACCATGAAAAAATCAAGCTGATCTTTGCCAGCGAAGGATTTGATGGCATAATGAATATGAGCCAGTTGCCGTTTGTTATCGCCGCTACTTTCGCCGAATCCGTGCAGCCAGAGAATCAGCGGATACTTTTTTCCCGGCTCGATTTTTTTCGGAGATCGAAGACGAAAACGGATCGGTTCGTCGATATAACGACCGCCTGTGTACCGGTATTCCATCGCCGCAAAGCATTGAACGATATTGACGTTGGCGTCGTAACCGCCATCCTTGTTTTTTTCGGATTCGCTTTCAGCGGTCTGTTGAACTTGAGATTCCTTCAGTATTTCAGCGTTTTCAATAAGAATAATCTTCTTGCTGTCGGGTTCATTCGCCGCCGCAACGCCCTGAAAGAACAGAACGAATATCAGAACGTATTCGAGCCATGTTTTCATCATTACTCCCAATGCGAGACAAACCATTCTTTGATCAGATAAACCGCGAGCCCGAAAATCGCAAAAAGAACGAGACAGATGAACGGTGCCGCCCATGTCATGGTTCCGAATTGATACCAGAGAAATAGCGGATAGAACAAGGCTTTACTCCATGTCGTGACATGCAAAAGAATCGCGACCAACATGAAAATCGCCAGTGTAACGCTCATCCGGATGAATCGCTTGGCCGTTTCGGCCTGGAGTTCATCGTAGTCTTCGCCATCGCGATAGACCAAAAACCACTTGACCGAAAATACAATCACGAGGATCAAGCAGAGAAAATACCACCACGGCCAAAGTCGGACGTCAAGCAATCGAAAGAGTTGGTCGATGATGCCCGGATTGACGAAGCACCCGACATTGAACAGAATCAAACCGCCGATCAAGAGCCGGGTACTGCTCGACAGCTGATACCATTTTTCCATGTCCGGGTCGTGGATGATTTCACCCTTGCTGTTATAAACTTCATTCCTCATGTTTTTTTCCTCGCTTTCGGCGAAACCGTAAAAGAAGGACAACGACAGTCAAACCGGCAGTCGGAATTACGAAAAGCCGCCATGTGATGACCCCGCCTTCCATGAGGTCGGCGAACGGCGCATAACCGAATTGTTGGTAAATCCCGTAATAGAGGACTTTTTTGAACAGTTTCATTAAATCGCCGGGAGGATACCAAATGAAAAACGACGTGACGGCAAAAACAATGATTGTTCCGAATACAATGTAGGCGGCATATTTTCTCGGATGCTGTCGCCTGTTTTGAGAAATGAAACGTGGCGTTGTTTTTTGAATTCCTGCTTGCATCCATGAAAATTGCACAAGCGTATAAAACGCCGTTCCCACGGCAACGATCCAGAGCAGGGTTGCGTACCAATCCGGCCAGTGGTGATGATCGCAATAGTACCAAACATATTTCAACAAACGGCGGTTGGAGATTTCCGGAGAAAAAAAAACCGCGATGTTCACCAAAACCAAGCCGACAAGAATCAGAAGCGTCATGATCCACGCCTGTCGACGGTTTTTTTTTATAGGTACGTTGTCATTCATATCCGCCCTCAAAACGTCACCGGTTTGCCGTCTTTCGTCGAACTGAGGTTGCGCCAGTTGTCAATGTCGATGGTATCGCTGAAAAAATGCACCGAGCCGTCGGCCAGCGCCGCGTTCACTCCGCCGCGATGTCGGCTTCGCGCCGCAAGGCGAAACGGATCGACGACACTCGCGCCGATGACACAGGGAAGGTTGGCATACGGGATGCTTTCACAGGATGCCACGGCGATATCGGTGATGTCCGGCGTTTTGGAATTCGGCGTTGTATAAGCGGTAATAAACGTGCTGCCGCCACGAAACGTGATTCCCCTGGAATCGTCGTTGAACCCTTGAAGCGATTCCGAAACGAGGAGCGTGTTGGACAAGCCGTCGGCGATTTCGGCCAGTGCAATGTTACCGCCGGTCGCCAGATCGTAATTTCTCAAAACAGGCGGATTCGCGGTCAAGTCGTCGCCGCCTCCACGAATGACGCCAAAGCAGGCTCCCTTGTGTTTGGCGTTGCCATCGACACTTGTGTAATCATCAATCCACCAATGTTTGGTTGCCGTCTGCGAACCGGAACCTTCCCAACCCTTGGCGTTGGTCGGATAAAGAGCCGTCGCACCCGCACATGCAACGTAATTGAGCTTGTTGTAGGTGATGCCGCCGCTCGTCCAAGTCGTTGCCGCATCGCTCGGGCAAAGATAGCAATTCAGCTTGCCGGTTTCCTCGGTGAATGCGGCGGCGTTATTGAATTCCTTGCCGGAGGATGATGTCCCCTTGTCATTATACTTGTGTCCCGCCTCGAAGCAGAGCATTTCATATCGCGCGTTTTGCTCCAAAAACGGAAACAAAAAATGGTTCCATGTGCAGTAATTGACCCCTTTGGCCCCGACCGGGAGAACGTGCTTGTTCGAGTCGGCATATTGGTGCATGGCCAGTCCGATCTGTTTCATGTTGTTCGTGCATTGCAACCGTCTTGCCGCTTCTCTCGCGGCTTGGACCGCCGGGATCATCAGGGCGATCAGGACTCCGATGATAGCGATCACGACGAGAAGTTCAATGAGCGTGAAGGCTCGGTGAATTGTGGTTTTGGTTTTCATGATAGCGGTCTCCAATGGGAGAGGGTGTTTTTGGGTTGTCCGCTGTGGCCGAAGGTTGCTCATCTATCTCCGACAATCCCATTTCGCGGCGCACGCGATTCGCTTCTTCAGGCGTGATATGGTAGACGTATATCGAATAGCCGATCTTGTCGACCGGCTCGTAATTGAGAAAGTATCTGTATTGCTGCGAACGGCCGTAAATATAATTCACGCTCAAAGCATACCACCCGGGTTGAGGGGCATTTGTTGACAAATTTTGGTAGTCAATTCCAGCAACGGCAGGGTCAAAGTACGACGCACTTTTGAGATAAAATGGTTTTGCTTCTGGATGCTTGTCACACCATTTTTTCAAGAGCAAAATATCTTGTCCCCAATCGACATTACTTCCAAGCAAATATTTAGGGCCATTTTTCGGCCCGCCTATGAATTCATTAAAATATGAAAGGCTATGCGGATAATTGATAAGGCTGCTTACAATGACAAGTAAGAGAAGCAAAATTACTGTCTTCAAATAATACTGAGCAACTTTACCAATCCAAATAAATAGAAAAGGTAGTACTGGGATGATATAGCGATAGTGATGATTCATTCCAGTTTGAGAGCTCACAAGAATAAAAACACAGATTACCGGGAGCAACAAAACTATCTCATCTTTCCACTTTTCAAGCCGTCCTTTAATCGTTACAAAAACCGCCAGAAAAAACAAAAACAAAGTTCCTACCGGTTCCTTAATCAACAAGGCAAAAACATAGTAATACCACCAGCCACCATATTGCCACGTTCCATTCAGATAATTGTCGCTTTTGAATTCAAAATCTGATTTTTGAATGTCTATCCCAACTACATAGTTTGCCGGAAGCGGGACTGGAAAATTATGAAGGCCCGTTCCTTGAAAAATATTACCGCTTACTGTTTCATGCGTTGTTTTACCACCTAGTGTACGACTGATAAAACGAAATTCTCCCAGCCGTGTACCAAAGCGTTCAAACCCATATACAAGGTTAATGCAAAGCAGTGCCAAAATAAAGATACTTATCAGTTTTACAAAATGTAGTAGTACTTTTTTTACATTCAACTTAATAAACCAGATCAGAGCAATTACAAACCAAATTGGAAACAAAATAATCCACGTTGCCTTTGTCAATTCAGCTAGTCCCAAAGCAATTCCAGTGAAGAAAGCTTGGTTCCAAGTTGGTTTTTTAAGCCAGTTCCAAAAACAATAGCAGGAAAATAAACCGCAAGCTGCTGAGGGAAGGTCTGGGCCAATTGTTGCAGCATGGCCGAGAACGGTTGGCGAGAAACACCATAAAATAAGAGACATCATACCGGCGGGGTAACCATATATTTCATTTCCCCATCGATAGCATACCCAAATACCCAGTAACGAAAATGGAATACATGCAATCCTTGCAAGCGTAAAGTAGAAAAATGAATTTTTGCCATTGATTTCGGTAAATTGTATTCCTACTGGAAACTCATCACGTCCGATCACAATATCCTTATGATGGCTCCAATCGGTTTTAGGATGCATCATCAAAACAGGCGTTGCCGCAATACATCGAACTAAGGGAGGATTCACTCGGAAAAGATCAAAACGACCTGTCGAAAGATGATATACACCAGAAGAAAGGGCTGGTATTTCACCATTGGTAGGAGAATGAATAACTATATTGTACATCAAAAGCGATACGTGCAATACTAAGACCAGAATAATCAAAAATTTCGATTGCACATAACTGGCTGACATGGCATAAAACCATAAGGTTAATTTTTTTCTTTGCGGTATGTAACATATTTGAAATAGCAAGCAGCACAAACTAAAGCAAGCCCAGACGCAATCATTAATAAACGTAAGTTGAAGTACCGTTTACCGAAAGAATCTACATTTGTAACAAAAACCGTACCAAACTCACCGCGTATCATATTTCCATCCCAAAAGAAATTATCAACTTCTACCGGAGACGGATTGATGTAAACTCGCGTACCAACAGGAACGCCCATTCCTTTAGGGGTAAATATTTCAGTGGGGAAAGATTTGTTAAAAGAAATTACTTCAATCCTAATATCCGAATGAGAGTAAGGTTTTCCATTCTCGAACTCGTCAGCAACATAGGAAACAGGGAACCAAATACCACTCTCCTTATGTTTTTCAATCTTGAGAGAAACTGTATTACGAAAACCATTTTTATCTGACCATGTTTCACATCTAATCATGTTATAACCAAGTTCTGGTGCAATCCATATAGTAACCGGATAATCTCGTTCATCAATAAACGATATTTTTTTGCACGAAATATCATCAATAACATCATCTGACATAATAAAGTTTGTTCGTTCGGGGTTTTCGATGAGACTGGTCAATTCAAAGTCACGAAGATTCAACCCTGTAGGGTACAGTCCAAAAATGCGCATATCTATTAGTGGCAACTTTCCGTCTTTATACATTTCAAGAGCAGTTTCACGTCTTGTCGCTTGTAATGCAAATTTAGCACCGTCTTTTTCAACACCAGATGTATAAAGATAATGAAATTGATCATCAAAAGAAGAATAATGGATACCTTTCTGACTTTGGGATGTCGTTTTGTCATCGTACTCAAAAACCAAATCCTCACGCATATTTTTTCCATCGTAGTAAAAATCTGTATAAAGTGGCCGCATGACCTCTCCTCCAGGCAATAACTGCTCTAATTCTTTATCTTGAAACAAGGTACGAGTGACATAGGCTCGAACATGCCACGATTTTAATGCGACACGGTTTTTGATCACTTTCTGTTCAATAGAGGCTATTTCATGAGGTACTTCTGCATAAGAAGGCGTAAACGAAACAAAAATCGAAGTAGAGTAAACAATAACAATTATAAAATGCCGAATAATCATAGCTTTGTTCCTAGACAATTGAACATATGGTTGTGATTTTCATGCAAAACTATCAAACACTTGCACGAATTTAATAACACAGATTGTTGAAAACATTATCGTACGATATTTCTATTGAGGCTATATGCTACCTTAGAACTGTCGTCGTAATTTAAGCAGACATATGCAATAAAATGGAATACTCAGATGTTTTGCCTTTTTATAACATAGTATTTGTGCCCAAAGGCAGGGTGGTCACGCCGCGACCATCGCAATGTCGCCTTCAAAAAATGCTTTGGCATGAAATGTTTTCCCATATCATTGGATTATTTGCCTAAATTACGACACCAGCTCTAACACCAAAAACTAGATGCTTACACCCTTAGGTTCGCTCTTCCTGAGGTTTTGCAAATTTGAAATGCGCTTAAAAATACGGCATAATATTGATATTCGCATTGCAATTTGACTTTGTGTGTACAATATTTATTATTGTTCTGATTTCGTAAATTGCGTAAAACACAATATGTATTGTTGTACGAAACACAGTGTTTTTGTAACACATAATATTTTTTATCTCGTTTCCGATTGCGGAAACACCGTAAAAATAAAGGTTCATTTTAAACTTTGCAAAAGCTCAGTTCTTCGAAACTTACTTACGTTTTGAGTGAAGCTCTCAATTCTGCTCACAGACCCAGATTGTCCTGAACTGGCTGTCCATCTGAACATCTTCTTGATTGGTAGAGTGTTATCGTAGCACTGGGAGGGAAGTATAGTAAACCTGTCTTTGCAACACACCTGCCATTTTCCCACTGGCATCCAGTTGCAGTAGCACATGTAACTGAAATATTGTTATCAGGAATAACTCCTACAAATGTTTCATTTGATGACTCAGTATGTCCGTATGGTATCCATTTGCGAGACAGCTCTTGTACAGATTTGGTGCATTCAGCAGATGTGCCCCTTGCCTCACTGGAAGAACAATACCTTTCCACAAATCCTGATGGTAAAGAGTGATTGCATGATGTGAGTGCTGGCATTCTCATAGGACAAGGGACTATAAATTGGGCCCATATAATGGTCGCAAATTGACATAAAAAAATGCCCGCAAAACAAATAGGCAAAACATAGATTATTTTTTTCATAATGTACTCTCTATTCTTCATTCTTCCAAAAAAAAATGCTGAAGTTGGCGAAACTTATTGAAACAAGCAAATAATGATATAAAATTGTGCTAACAATAAAATTTAAACTCGGTAGAATAGATCGCTGCTTTCGTTAATAGTGACAAACAGCGTGTTTTACGTAATCCCCCTACGCTGAAGCATCAAACAAGCGATGAAAGCGAGCATCTTTTTTAACGCTACCACAATACATCAACACGATTCGAGTTTTTTTACCTCACAAGTTCGAAGAAACTGATATGGTATATTCATATCGTGAATCCGCTTCAAAATTTGTTTTTATTATCAATTTAGTTTGATTGTTGTATGAGGTCTTTTCCCATAATTCTGGATCAAATGTAACTTGTACTTCATGTGAGCCTATTATTTCTTTGTGAATATAGGGAGCAACACAGCTAACATCAGTAATAGTCACTTCTGGGCAACCTGACCTTGGAACAATTTGAATTTTTTTTACACTTAATTCTTTGGACGCAAAATTCAATGTGTTAGGTTCAAAATCAAAACAGGGAACAACATCGCCACGAATAATTAAGTTGAGTTGACCAACCTCATTTTCATCTTGATTTCCTGTTTTATAGAACAACGTCAAGTAATTTGAGCCTACTCCTCGTATTCCTGCTGTATCCCACTTTAAAAAAATTTTTTCCTCCTTAAACGGTTCTATCAAATTCGTTGAAAGTTGAACGTTTGCACAGCGGCAGGATTTGACAATTTTGAAAATTTCTATCCGCTCGTCTGTTTTGTTACGTAGTGTAAAACAACCTTCAACATTCCCCTGTTTAATGCTGCCCAAATCAAGAACTGCGGGGTCACCTACAAGTCTGTTGTTATTTGTTTCATTCGAATCTGATATTTGAACATGTCTTATTGAATACCAAGTTAAAATAAGTGACATTACACCAAAAAAAATTGATGCCATCAAAAAAATATGTTTTCTGTCAAAATACACACATTTCATCCTCACGGCAAAATTCCTGAAACAATACCCCTGTTCAGTTCAATCTCACATGGTGTCTCAATCACCCAAATGAGGTCAGTCGATAGATTCGAGCTTAGACATTGTTCAGGCATACTAAAGTAATCATTTTGTGATCTAAAAAAACGATCAACGTTTACAACAAATAGTTGTTTTGAAAATTGAGGTAACTCTGAAATTCTTAATTTGGCAATGTATTCATCAATCACCTCCTTACATTTAGGACAGTCATGGTGATACAACACAACCGTCCACTCGCCGGTTTTCAATTTTTCCCGCACTTCAGGCGGCTCAATGTATGGTATCAGTGGTAAGGGTTTCCCGGACCAATTTTCAGGCTGAAGCAGAATCGTCTTCCTGCCGTCAGCTCCGATAAACTCGATACCGAGATCGGCAATATCGCTCTTCGCTACAGAAAACATGGCGAAAGTCATGGGCACAGCTAAGAGCAACCATGCGCCCGCGACAACACCAACCCGCTTGTATCGTCTCAATTCACCCAGTTCGTGAAGAAACGCTCTCCAATGAAAAACGCTCCCATGAGGACGAACAACCACCAACATTCCAATAACGGCTAGGTCACCTATGGCTGTCCAAACCGGAGAAACGACCGCTGCACCAAAACACCCGCACGAATTTTCACCGAGTGCCGCCTTTGTCGCGGCGACCGAGAAAAAAATCGCAAAGGTCAATAAACTGGCCCCCCAAGTCAATTTCGGTAGCAATTGGGAAAACAAAATTACGGCGAATGCGATCTCGAAATGGACTACCAATATGTTAAACCATCGCGAGTGAAGGATGCCTGGTTTCACATCAATTGAAGTGGCCAATGCATGGCATTTGGCGATTGCCGCAGTCAATAGGACAAGTCCGATCACGATCCGAAACACTGGCCAAGCGCGCGAGGCGGTGATTTGGCTTTCTATGCGCGTTGTTGTTTCGAGGATTGTAGTCATGCTATACCTCCTCGAAGAACGGTGACGATAGTCACCTGAACCTTACCATTCGACTGCAGAGTCAGCCCACGAGAATTTTGGCATTTTGAATTGGTGTCCATGACAATGCCCTCAGGTGAAAGGTAATTATGGCGTCGGCTACAACATAAAAAATTGGGGGTAAAAATTTGAGAACATGTCGTAAAGATTACTTTGATGATCACATCATTATACCGGGTCGTCATTAGAAATGCAAGCGTTTCAGTAAATATTTTTTGAAAATTATCCCGAATATTTATTATCGCTGTCTCCTGTAAAAATCCAGCGGCTATTTCGGTTGTCAAGACGGTGGTCAATTGAATGCGTTTTTTACGTCAAAACTTTATCAATCGCACGAATCATGACGAAACCAATTTTGAAATCTTTTGGCGACGATCCCGCCATTCCTGCCGCCCAGTATTATCGCCGCTTTTGGAGCCGTTTCGGCAGTCAACCCATCAGCGTAAAATACGCTACAATGTCGTATTCGTTTCGCTTCGCGAAACAAGGGCATGTTCTCAAATGGTAAATTGGGTAACCATCAGATTTTTGAAATCATGAATCCGTTTTTTCAAAGACTTTCCCGCTTCAGCCGCTGCAACAGTGCCTCGTCCGGCCTGTTGGCCAGCGTCCCGTACTTCAACTTTTCGGACTCGGGCTCAATTCGTTTTTCGGGTCGGTGGAAGGCGTCGGGTTTGGCTTCCATGATGGCGCAGTAGGTCTGCAAAAAGTTGCTCGCGGCCACTCGGGTGCGCTGGCATTGCAGGTCGAAGAGGGGATCGAAACCGGAGTCGACGGCGTCGCTGTCCGGGATGCGGGCATAGCAGACGTCGCAGGTTTTCAGGGCCGTGCAGTTGGCGCAGTCGCCGAAATGCCGCCGCAGCTCCATCGTGCGCCGCAGTTTCGCGGGATCGGGCCCGTCCCAGACGTTGCCCATGCGGTAGGCGTGGGAATCGTCGACGCGCTCACAAACGCGGTAATTGCCATCCACGTCGCAAAAGCGACGCGTAAAACCCGGAATGCAGGGGATATAGAAATACCAATCGCGGGCCCGTTTCGTCACCTTGCGCCGGTGGTAGAAAGCGACCTGCTGCTCGAACATCAGCATGGAAAAAGGCATGATCTCCCGAGCCTTCGTGACGCCGTGCTCGGTGATGCACTCCATGCAGGCGGTCCAGCGTTCGCGCAATTGTCGGAAGTCGTTGTCGCCGAAGTCGCGGAAGGGATCGTGGAGCGGGTTGGCGTCCTGCTTGCAGGATGAATGGCAGCCGTAGCGGGTCGGAGTGCCCTGGTCCTCGCGAAAGCGGAACTCCGTACCGGTATTGACCAGCGCGGCCCGGCTCATGGGATAGTGGGGGTACAACTCTTCGATGAGGCGTGCGGTCGCGTCCAGATCAAGCGGCGGCGCGAGCGTGACGTTCAGGCCCCGATTTTTATGGTCGGGCCAGCGTTCGGCGAAACGCCGCAGGTTGCGTTCGATGATCTCGAATGAGCCCTTGGCGTTCGGAAACAGGCGATAACGGTCATGGGCCACCTGCGGACCGTCGAGGCTGATCATCGTCAAAAAGTCATGTGCGGCCAGATAGTCGGCGACCTCGTCGTTCAGCAGCGTGCCGTTCGTCGTGATCGAAAAGCGGACGTTCTTGCCGAGCGCCGCCGCTTTCTGTTCGGCGTAGGCGACGCACTTCTGGATGAGCTCCCATTCCAAAAGCGGCTCGCCGCCGTAAAAGGTGATGGGGCAGTCCTCGCCCACCTGGTCGTTTTCGAGAAAATAGGACATGGCCTTTTCGGCGATCTCCCAGGACATAGAGCGATTGCTGTGCGTGCGCTGGCCTTCAAAATGGCCGCTGAAGCAACAGTAGGAGCAGCATAAATTGCAGCGTTCCGTGATACTGAGGACCAGCAGAACGGCCGTCTTTTGCCAGAACTCGCCGATCGGGGATCGTTCCTCCTTGTGCAGAACGATGTCGATGGGACTCAGTTCCGCCGGTGCGTGGGGGGCCAGATAGCCCTGATCTTCGAGACTGCGAATATCCGCTATCGCCGTGCGCACACGGTCGCTGCCGAAGGACGCGTAGGTTGCGAGCAGCTCCTCCTCAGTCAGGAGCATCCAATCGTCGATAATCGCATGGACCACCTCGTCCACGTCGATGATGCGGCCCGTACCGCAGTCGTAGAGGTAATGGCGGTTTTCGGTCTTGTACTTGGTGAACAGCGGTGCCAACATCAGGGAAGCTCGGATTGAAGGGTGGTTTGGATGGTTCGGGTTGCGAGTCCGTTGATTTCGGAGGAATCCGAAACCCGGTCAAGCGTCCGGTCCTCAAGGATCAGGGCGCGTTCGAGGGCGTAGGCCGTAATCCCCCGACGGACGATTTTGAAACGATGGTCATGGCAGGTCCCGTCGAGATGGTATTCGTTCAAATAAAACTCGCCCTCGCGCCGGATCGTCAGGACGGTCACGTCGCCGCAAACGTTCGCGGCCTCCAGCGTGAAATCCATGTAATCCCCCTCGTTGCGCACATGCCAACTGAATCCGACGGGGATGGGCAGCAGGGGGTTGAGCAGCGGCTGGCACAGGAAGGCCTGATTGCGGGCCTCGCGTTCGTCCTCCGGCCAGCGGGCCAGGCCGGGGACCGGACGCACCCGAAAGGTCTGTTCCGAGCGGTTGTAATAGCTCAGTTCGTTCGTCGCGGACGGCCTTGAAAAACGGAGAAGCGTCCCCTCATGGCCGTCGGTTTCGAGGAGCCGGTCGCGCCAGACACACTGGTCGGCGTCGCAGCGGAGCATGGTACGTTCGAAGCGCGTTTCGGAGGCCCGGCTCGTGCCGTCGGGATGTTCCTGGCTCGTGACCCGGCGCAGCGTGAGCTTGGTCGCGGGTATCCAGTAATGACGCAACAGATAGCCGAACCCGCTGCTCATCTTGCGCCAGGGGGCGAGCGGGAGCAGTCGGGCCGGGTCCAATGCGTCCCAGGCGGTTTGTGGTTTCGTCATGGCGGTCTCATCAATGGGGTTTCCACTGGTATAACACATTTCAGGGGGATTGGACAGGGTGGTTATCCGGAGGAACGCGGGAAATGCGTGGTTTTACGGAAAAACGCCCGAAATCAACGGCGACACATTTGCATCGCGTTTTTCAACTGATCGCTGGCGCTGTTCGGAGTCGGTGAACCATACCATGAGGGTTTGTTTTCGAGCCAGTCCGCGATCAGGGTAGGCGCGACGCGAATGTCAAGTGGCGGTTCTGCCATTTCCCCCATTCTCATCACGCGAAAAATACAAACAAGCCGAATTTTTGGCCACCCTATCTTTCCCTCAAACCGAAGCCGATCCCGAGCAGGACGAGATCGGTGGTGCTGTGAACCCCGGTTTTTTGCATGAGCCGGGTCTTGAGATTGTCCACGGACTTCACGGTAATGTTCAGTCGTGAACTGCATTCGTAGAGGTCGCAGCCGTTGACCAAAAGCCGCAAGAGCTGGCGTTCGCGCTGCGCCAGTTGGGAGTAGAACGGCACGAAGCGTTCCGCGTCGACCGGCTGGCCGTGGATGCGGATGATCCGTTCGCCCCGGGCGACGGTTTCCATGTCGCCCAGCACGCCGTCGAGCGTTTCGTGAAAGGTGACATAACCTTCGATCCGCCGGTCGAGCACCATTTGCAGCAGGGACTGACGCACGAAATGGTCCAGCACGACGATCAGCGACAAGGGCCGGTGCGCCCGGATCATTTCCACCGACTGCTCGACGAACAGGAGATCGTTGCCCCCGATCAGAAAGAGAACGGGCCGCGGTTCCGGCGTTTCCTCCTGCTCCAACGCTTCGGCGACGGAACCGTAGCCCGTGACGCGCGGGAATTTGTGTTTCAGGCCGGAATAATGCACGGTCAGGAGATCGCGCATCATCGAACGCCGTTCGATGATCACAAGGCGGTTGAGCATGGTTCATTCCCCCTCTTTTGCCGGGGACGAACATCCGTCACCGGGTCTTTCCAAAGATATTTTGTCCAGCAGATTGTGTTCCTTCAGCTTGTTGTACACGGTCTTTTCGCTGACGCGCATCAACCGGGCCGTCATGGCCTTGTTGTTGCCGTTGGCCGCCAGTGTCTCCAGGATCAGCCGGAGTTCCATTTCCTCCAGCGTCATTCCCGCCAGACCGCCGACCGCCCTGCTCGTGGGATCGAATTGGATGTCCCGCTCCGTGATCCGTCCGCCTTCGATCAGCGGACAGGCCCGGGTCAGCACCTGCCGGAATTCCTGCAGGTTGCCGGGCCAGGAATAACGCTGCAGGCGGGCCGTCGCCTCCTCGCTGATTTGCGAACGCGGGACGCCGTGTTGACGCGCATATTCCGACAGCACGTCACGGGCCAGTTCGGGGATATTCCCGACGCACTCGCGCAGCGGCGGTATGGGGATCGTTTGGACGGCGAGCCGCTGGTACGTATTCCGCAAAAAATTCCCGAGGAGGCAGGTGGTCGCCAGATCGGTTTCGGTCCCGGCGAGAACCTGAACGTCGACGTAAAGGGGCCGGTTTTCGCCGACCCGGAAAAACGAACCGTCCCGCAGGAAATGATCGAGTTTTTTCTGGGTCATAAGCGGCAGGTCCTCGATGCGGTCGAAGTAGATCGTCCCGCCGCCGGCGAGTTCCAAACGACCGAGACAGCCCTTCGACGCGCCGAACAGGAAAGGCTCCAGTGTCAGGGGCGGCATGGCGCCGCAGGGAACGAGCACGAACGGCTTGTCGCGCCGGGGACCGGAGCGGTGGATTTGCTGGGCGATCATCTGCTGGCCGCTCCCCCGTTCGCCCTGGATCAGGACCGGTTGGCCGTCCTTCGCAAAAGTCGCGATCTGCTTCCGCTGGCGCTTGTCCTGCGTGGAGAGCCAGGGATACTCCGGGACGGGGATGCCGACCGACGCGGAAAGCCGGGCGTTCTTTTCAAGGAACCGGCGATGGGAGACGGCGCATTCCAGATCGCGGAGCAGCACCTCGAACGTACAGGGCATACGCCGGTAGGAAAACACGAACGGCAGGATCGGTTTCAATTCCTCCGGCATGCGCTTCCGAAGGTCCATCAGGACGACGGGGACGTCGGGATAATGTTCTTCGAACGTCTGCTTCAATCGTTCGAAGGGCCAGGGGCAGGTGGACAGTTCCATGAAGATCACCGGCGTTTGCACTTGTGTCGCCAGCTGTTCGCAGCTCGTCCTGACAAGCGTGAACGGGCGATCCTGCATGTTTTGACGCAACGCGGAGGCCAGCCCCACCTCCTCACAGAGAAAAAGCACCGACTCGCGTTCAGGGAGCTCCGAATCCTCGTCCACCTCCCGAAAATACTCGCTTCCCGAAGTCGGGAAAAAATGCGGTGCGTGAACAGCCGGGGGATTTCCCTCCAGAAAAAGAGGAGGTGGCACGTGAAAAAACTCGGACATGATGAAACCTCAATTCCCCCATGACGGCGGCACTTCTTCCCGGAAAACGATTCAGGACGGGCGGAAAAGTTTTTATACTGGACGTTCGTTCAGATCATCATAACAATTTTTTCTCCTTCCCCGCCAGAGGAATGAGACGGCTTTTCGCAAGATTGAAAACGTTTCCGAATTGCGGAGCCGCTTGTAACATTCCCGCAAGACAAGGGGAATTCACAAATTGGGGCATGGAAAACTTTACCGAACGTACGCCATGAGCAAAGTCAATCTCCCGTATTTTACGCAAGCGGAGCGTGCCGCAGGTAAGTTTTACAAAGGCGAAAAATCCCATCCTAAAACTATTGCTGGACATACGTGCAGATATTACAATCGGTTGAAAATTTCCGGGTGTATTATTTACCCCCTGTTTTTTTGACAAGGTTTTATGGACCGAGGTGAAGTCATGTCGGATCAAGCCCCCAACCCTCCCCCGGACGTTCCGGACGATGAATGGCAACGCTTCCTTACTCTTTGGGAGGCGAACGAGTCGGCCATTCACATCCACATGCTGGTATTGATCTGCGAAAGGCAGGAATGCCTGGAACAGTTGATTGCCGTGACCATGCGAACCGCATTCCAACGGTTCCATGAAGTGAAGAACGAAGCGGATTTTCTGCCGTGGGTGATCAAAATTCTCCGCAAGGTCGAAAAAACGCTTCCCGTCAAAAGACGGAGGCGCCTCTTTGCGGAATTCAAAATCCGGGCCTCGTGGTTCGGAAACCGGCTCCGCCGAAACTGCTGGCGCAAGCCGCTGGTTCTCGGAAAAATCCATCTGACTAAAACCAAACGCCGGGTCAGGCAAGTGATCCTGCGCTATCGAAAATAGGAGAAAGCAACATGATACCGGAAGATGAAGACATCAATGCGGCACGCATGATATTCGATCAACTCGACGACAGCACCCGGCTGTGCTACGCCATGTATTACGCGGAAAGCCATCCCGTCGAACATATCGCCCGGAGGAGCCATACGACCGTGGAGTTCGTCCGCTACTGTCTGGAAAAAGCAGAACGCGAACTCACCGACGAGCTCCATGAAAAACTCGTTTATTTCCTGACGCAAAGCCTCAAGGCCCTCCGGGAAACGGAAAACTCCCTGAAAACCGAGGCCGTGAGACGTTATCAGGAAGAACTCTCCTTCGCCCAGATGATGGCCGCCCATCCCGGCATGCCGGGGATTATGGAAAACGTGGGCCAGGCTGCCTCGGATGCCGCGCAGATGTTCCCGCAGTATTTCGGGACGGGCGAGACGGCGGTGGCGACCGGGTTGGGAGTGGCCGCGACGGGCAAGACGCTTTTGTCGTCGGCCTTGATCACGCTGACCCTGCCTTTTCTCTGGTTCATGTCCATGATGCTGACGGGGAAGGCAATGGGACTGGCTTTGGTCAGGGAAGCACCGACGCTTTATGCCAAGCGATGGCTGACAAAACAATTATTTTTGAGTTTCAGCGGCTTAATCATTCTGCCATTAATATTTTTTCTAATTGCTTTTTGCTTAAGTGAAGTTTTTGGAAAGGGGTCGCAATACTATCTTATTGGATTTTTTTGTGCCGTTTTTTGTGGCATTGTGGTTGGATATATCCCTTGGGCAAATACCAAGTACCAAAAAATTAAAATGAATCCCAAGAATTTAAACTTGGATTTTCAGAGACTTGCACAATTAGTTCATCAGGGACTTGGTGCCTTGGCAATGGCTTCTTTGGGATTCTTTTTCATTATTGCTACAATGTTTTCTCAGGCGATAAGAACGAATATCAATTCAGGGGAGTGGTTAAACGTACTCAATATTACAGGAATAACATTTGGATTCGGGTTGTTACTTTTTCTTTACCACTTTAGTGGTTGTTACCTTTTTGGAGAATTGCTCATGATTTCTCAAGACAATGAAACATCACATTCCGTCACGCCGTCAGCGTTCATGGTGTCAATGATGAAATTTTGGAAAGATGCGAGAAATGAACTCACCTACATGTGGCCTTTCATCATTTGCACGATAGGGCCGAACATCATTCATCTCGCGTCTTACCGGACAAGGCCGTTAATCGCTTGTTTTGAACTGGCGGCAGTCATCCCTTGGTGGCTGTTGGTATTACAGCACAATATGAGAGTACCACAAACGCGATGGAAGTATACCATCCCAGCATTCGTTATCATGCTTACGGTAATGTTCTTGCTCAGATTCTATATTTACCATCCATTGGATATGTAGCAGATCAAACATACCAAAAGGCAACAACTTGCCCAGCAGCTAATGTCGCAAATGCACCCCCACTGCTTTCAGGATCACAAGGAGATGGACCACCAACTGCACACGTACAACAATCGGCCGCAATACCCATATCACCCGGCGGAATCAATTCGAATTCATCATCCGGGTCAACCTCGTGAAAATTCGTGGGAATAACGGCCATCGTGTCACCTCAAAGGAGCAAAATCAAGAGAAGAAGAAAAAGAAAAATCAGGCACGGGCGAGTTGGACGACGTAATCGGTTTTGATCGTCATGGCGTTCGACTTGTCGCGCGTGACGATCTCCTTGCCGCGACAGACCGTGGTCATCTCGATCTCCTGACGCACCAGAAAACCGGTGGCCAGATCGAACCAGGCGTTGCCCTTGTGGGTATTCGTGACACTCATGTCCTTGTCCGGCTTTTGGGCGTTCATGCCGGGCATTTGAGCGAGATTCGGGATGTTGGCCGCAAAGCGGACCTGAACCGTCCTGCGGCTCGCGACTTCCGCGAAACCGGCGATTTCATAATCGGTCGAATAGCCGGTGAACGGCTTGACGCGACCGGCGCCGGACTTCCACTTTTTGCCGACCGCCAGTTCTTCCGGGAGACCGGGCAAAGAGAGCAGGTGGACGAGTTGCCGGTCCACGGTGCCCGGCGTCTGGTGTTTCGGTTGGGCGAGCTGCAGCTTGTCGTTGTCCACGAGCAGGAAACAACCGGTCTTGTCGCGTTCGTCCGTCTGCCGGGGCGAGCAGACCATGAAATGCGTGTCGTTTGTCGTCAGGATCGTCTGGCCGGGATTCGTCCGGTGGGCGAGGAGCGTTCCTTCACGGGCCAGAAACATGTCCGGTTCGTCGCCGAGGGCCTGCGAGAATTCCTCCGGCAGAAATGTCGGAGCGAAGACCGCGTAACGCCATGTTTCGCCGATCGGCGGCGCCAGTGTCAGAGAGGCCGAAGCAGGGGCGTCCATCGTTTGGATCGGAACCTGCGTCATGCCTTGAAAGCGTTTCAGTTCTTTCGTGAAGCGGTGCGGTTCCCGGTTCTTCCTGCCGCCCCGCAGGAGATGAACGGCCACCGGGGCGCCCAAGAGCGTTCCCACCGCGACGGTCAGGAACGCTCGCCGTTTCAGTTCGTAATCCATATCCGCCCGCCCGTCAAATGTTGTGTTCGTCAATGTTATACTTGGGAGCCGATCTCCTTATACTATAGTGAATTTCAGAAATGGTTTCAATACTGTAAAAAAGAACAGGGCGATATGTTCTGCACGGCAATGAAAAAGAAGTTTTTCGTGCTGAAAACGGAGCGATGCAATTCGCGACAGGCGGTCAGGTTGTGGGGATTTTGAAAATTCGCGAAAAAGTCCTTGTATGATCCGGATGAATTTGTTATGCTGATTTTTGTTCATGGGGCGGCTCAAGACAAGCCAAACTCTGTCCGTGCTTCAGGGGGATCGGGTAAACCGGTCCCTTTTTTTGATTCATCTTGGCCACTCACTTCACCGACTTGGCAAACTCGTCGAGTGACTTGCAGTCGTAGGCGAAGTCCGCGAGGCGTTCGAGTTTGGCCAGATCGGTCATGGCGGCGATCTGTTCTTCCAGCGATTGAGGGACGGTTTTGAAGCGTTTGGTCAGGGTTTGAATGGTGGCTTCAGCCTTGGCGACAACTCGGCCTTCAGCGCGGCCTTCTTCTTTGCCTTCTTCCCGGCCAATGACAACCCCCTCCCGTCGGGCCGCCTCAATCTCCGTGTTAATGTCATGCAGATATTGCTGGCGGTTTTCTTCGAGCTGGCGGAGCTCTTCGTCCTGATTGAAACGGACGTAGGCGTCATAGGCTTGTTGGACCGTCGGGTCGCTGTTTTGAAGTAAGACTTTCATTTCCGCCTCGCTTTTCTTGTTCGCGTAGTAAAAAAACTCCAGCCAGTCGCGGAGCGGCTGCTTCACCGCCGGGAGCTGGCCGATCTTATCGCGCACCAGTTCCACCGTGTGCATCTGCATGTCCTCGGTCAACACGAATTCCGGAGCGTCCTGCGCGGTGAGCCAAAATGTGTTGTGGAGTTTGGGCAGTTCCCCGAACAGCAAAAAACAGGTCACGATCATCATGGCCACCGGAGCCAGTTTTTCGTAACCGTCGCCTTCCTTGAGCTGGGCACAGTAGGTTTTGGCCCAGTAAAACAAGGCCCGATTGACGAACGATATATGGTCGGCCACCTGAAATTCGATCACGAAGGTGCGGTCGTTTTTGGCGACGGCCTTAATGTCGATAATGGACCGTTTGTCGGTCAAAAAGGTTTTCGGGTTGAAGGGATTGAGTACCTTCGTCGTTTTGACCGGCGACAAACCGGCATTCCCCTGCACGGCGTTCACGAACGAAAGCAGGATATCCTCATTGCCCGGACTCGCAAAAAGAAAGTGGACGAATGTGTCCGCCGTGGCTCGGATTTTCTCTTGCGATTTGGGCATGGGTGCTTCCGTTCGTGGTTTTGCTGCGTTCAAGTCACCCTCATAGTATACCCTGAAAACCTCCCGAAAACAAGGGATTTTTGGCTTGCAATCAGATTATTGCACACAATATTTATAGCAATGGCGGTCTTGCCCGGCGCACAAAAAAACGACCCGGACACGCATCGCACAACCGGGCCGCCGTGGGCAGAGACTCTTACTTTTTGCCCCCTTTGCAACCACCGCATCCGCCTTTTGCGGCGGGTTTCTTGGTCTCTTCTTTTTTCGTTTCTTTCTTCGGTTTGTCTTCTTTTTTCGGTGTTGTGGCCATATCAATTTCCTTTGGACACATGGTGGATCATTCGCCAGGGCGACATGTCCCGGCATCAGTGCGCGATTGTAGCACCTTTTTTCAAAATAGCCAAGACAAAAAACGTAATTTTTTAGTGTTTCAAAAATATTCGCGGACCGGATTTCATTTCGCCGGTTTCATGACCATTTTGGCAACCCGGGCAGTGTCTTTCCACATGGCTTGCGGGCCGTGTTTTCACGGGATATAATCCATTCCAAAGTATTCATCATCCAGCCTTACAGGAGGACATTGCCCATGACCGAAGAGACGACACCCAAAACCGAAGCGAAAAAGCCGCTTACCAAAACCGAACTGATCGCCAATATCGTCGAAACGACCGGTGTGGCGAAAAAGGATGTTGCCGCCGTTCTTGACAGCTTGACCGAGGAGATCAAAAAGAGTTTCGCGGGGGACGGAGCCGGGGTATTCGTTCTTCCGGGATTGGTCAAGATCGACCTCCAGCAGGTCAAGGCACAACCGGCAAAAGAAAACGTCAAAAACGCCTTTACGGGCGAATTCTACAACCGTCCCGCCAAGCCTGCAAGTCAAAAGATTCGCGTTCGTGCCCTCAAATCACTCAAAGACCTGATCTGAACGCCGCTTTTTTCATTTGCCGAAATCAAAGAATTGTTGCCCGGCGGACAGCTTTTTCGAAGGATGGATCACGGCACGTTTTTTAACCGTTTTGGCCTTTTTGGCAGCTCGTTTCTTCCTGACGCAGCATTTGGTGGCGACCTTCTTTTCCTTGACGAAGACGGCGAGCCAGACGGCCGGTTTTTTGGTCGAGGTGGCAATGATGCGGTGTTTCTGGTGTGCCGGGATAAACAGGTAATCGCCCGGACATAGACGCCGCATGCCGATATCACCGGCGAATTCGAGCGTTGCCGCTCCGCGAAGCAGGATCACCCATTCGCCTTCGTCCTGATCGTACCAGAAATTTTCCGGGCTTGATTGTCCGGTGGAAACGATGCGTTCGATGCGGACATGCTCCGTTTTCAGCAGCGTTTCGACCAGATCGTTGGGCAGCGAAGTCGGCATGTCCTGAAACAGGTTCGTGGCCACGCGTTTGCAATCGGCGATTTGACGTTTGCGTTTGATTCCGCCCGTTGTTCCGCCGCGCAGTCTTTGCAGAGGTGCGAGGCGTGGCCCTTGCCTGAAAATTTCTCGTTCGCGCGGTGACGTCCGCATCGCCAGCAGTAGTGGCCGTGCCGTTTTTTCTTCTTCTTTTTGGCCATGCGTTTGTTTCCCCCATTGATCCAGCCGACCATGCGTTTCACTGTCTGCCAAGTGTTTCACTGGCATAGGACAAGGCTTGTTTCACGCTTTCGATGATCATCAAACGGTGCTCGGGGGGCAATAAAAGGACATCGACTGCTCTTGTCTCATCAGACCAGAAATTTCGGACGAGGGCTTCGAAGGAGATTTGCGACGTTGGTTTCGATGTAGCGAATTTGGTCTCCATAACGAAATTGCCCGGTATCTTGGAGTCCGGGAGGAATGTCATTCGCTCGACGATCCTTGATTTTCTGAGCGCGATGTCGATCACCGAAGCCACTGCCGCAAGGCCGCAATCGAACTTCTCCGCGATTTCCGCTCCAGAAAAACCGGATTCATACATCGCCACGATCCGTTCCTGTTGTTTCGGAGGGAGTTGGGCGACACCTCCCCGCGGGCGGATTTTAACACCATGTTTTCGCAAGACCAAAATCACCGTTTTTCTCCCGCACCCGAATCCGGCGGAAATTTCCTCCAATGAGATACCGCTTTCATACGCATCGACCATTCGTCGGTGATCCTCCGGGGAATAGGCGTCGGGGCTCTGGACGCGAACCGGGGTCTTGAGTTGACGCATGATCCTGTTCACATGTTCTCTGCAACAACCGATCTTTGCCGCGATTTCCGAATAGCTTTTGCCTTGTTCCCGCAGCCGAACGATCATTTGACGTTCTTCAGGCGTCACTTTATGGCGAGGGGGAGAGGGGCGTACTTTTACCCCCAACTTCTTGAATATTCGAGTGATCGTGCATTGGCTGCACCCGATCTCTTTGGCAATTTTCCGTTGCGATTTTCCGTTTTCATACATCGACACCATGCGTTGTTGATCCTGCTCGGTATAGACTGGTTGAGGCGGGGGTGGTGGCGGACTGGGGCGACGTTCAACACCGTATTCATCAAAAATACGTTTGACTGTGTGTGTGCAGCAACCAAATCGGGCGGCAATGTTTATCTGCGTGTATCCTTCCTTGTAGAGATCAATCATCTTTCGGCAGATTTCATCCGAAAACTTGCCGGGAGAATTTCGGGGACGCCTTTTGACATCATGCTTTCGAAGAATGTGCAAAATGCACGTGGCAGTACATCCAAACTCTCCGGCTATCTCAATGGAGGATTGACCTGATTCATACATTTGAATGACACGCGGATGTTCATTTTCCCGAATTTTGTATGACGTACCGCCGGAACGCTTTTTCACGCTGAGTTTTTTGAGCGTCTGCGAAACATTTCTCCTGGAACACCCGAACGCATCGGCGATCTTTTGACATGACAGGCCGTCCACGTACATTTCCGCCATGCGACGCTGATCATCCGGCGTCAGTCCGATGCGGCGACCGCTGACCTTCGTATGGTTCGGTTTCAAGGATGATTCACCCTTGAGTAATGATGAGCCGTTATTTTGTGGAGACACATCTCGGCCATTCATAAAAACTATCGAAGTGTTTCATACGCATATTTCAAGGCGTCGTTGACATAATTGATGACTCGCGTACCGATTTCGGGCGGCAAAAGCAGCACGTCAACCGCCCGTGATCCTTCCTGCCAGAAAGACCGCATAAAATCGTCGTATCTTATCTCCGGAGAGGTTGGTTTGGCTTGGGGTTCCATAGGGGAATTCGCAACGGCGGTTAATGTGGCTTTCGGTTTTTGCGTGGCGGTTGAATCCAACGATTTCCTTTGCCAACGGGAAACGCTCACACGTGAACAGCCCAGTTTTTCGGCGACTGCGGCGACGGAGAGTTTTTCTTCGTTTAAAAGACGCAGCGCTTCATTGCGTACTTCTTTCGGGATTTTTTTTCTGTTGGGAGCCATATCGAATAATTGTTGGGATGTGTTTTTGCGCGAAACGGACTTTTCGCTCATCGACGTATCGGCGGTTGGATCGTTTTTGTACCATTCGATAAACGGGTCAATGATCTCCTTGAGAAATTTCCCATCATCTGTGATTGCCGCGCTCGGTATCTGGTTGTTACGCTTCCAAGCCACCACCGTTTGCCACGGGACGCCCAGTGCGGCTGCAAGTTCTTTCGTACTGTAGACTTCTTTCATCGAATATGCTCTTGAAGAAAAGTTTTGACATGTGGGATTATACTCTGCGCAACCCTTTTATTTTAACATGAATCCACCGTAAAACAAGTATTTTGCCGAAACAATCGGTTGTTGTACCAAAATGGAAAGCGATTTCATTCGGGCGAAAATTGCATATCGGTGAAACTTGTGAACTTTCGCAAAGGCCGTATAATACGGCCTTCACAGGAGTTCCGCATGAAAATTTACCTCGAACGCATTGAAGGCCCATGTGCCGTCGGCAGAAACGAAAACGGCGAGAAGGTCACGCTCGAATTGGCGGCACTGCCGAAGGGCGTGCAGGGCTTTCACGTCCTCGACGTGACGAACGGCGTGATCACCATCGACGAGGCGGCGACGGCAGCCCGCCGCGAGTGCGTTCGGCAGATGCTCGACGAAATGGTGCAGGAGGCGGGTCGCAAAACGTGAGCCTGCAGCATCTCATTTGGAATAATCATCGGGCCTCGTTGTTTGAGGCAATCAAACATGTCAGAGCAAGTGCCCTGTCCAGCGGATTTTCAAGGGATGCAACGGCCTGATGAATTTTTTCCAGCATTTTTCGGTAGTTTTCACGCGATTCCGGGACATTACATGCAATTTCGTCGCGGTAATGATTTTCGATGCGATCAGGAATTTTCAGGAATGTGTGAACCAATAAGCGGGGATCATCGCTCAGCTCAAGAGCCCTCACGACGGCGGCGACCAGTCGTTCATTGGCTAACGCGACGAGCAGGTCCACGAAAATCCGGATTCTATGGTCCTCCGTGATATCCGTGGTATTTTCAATCTCCAGCGAGCGAAAAGCTGTAAACGCGGTTTCTCCATCATTGATACGAAGATAACAGACGCCCAGATGAATCATGGCGTTGTATCGGCAAATCACGTCCTCTTCGCGATTGATTTCATCATGCAGCGTCGCGACAAGCTGTCTGGAATCCACGAATTTTCCATACCGTTCAATCTCTTGGACAAGGGCACAAATCCACTTGGCTTTATCGACAATGTTCAAGGATTGAGAAAAATGACAGTACCGCCGAATCAATTCCTGAAGTTCCGACCTCTTGTTCGCGTGATGCAGATTGTTTAAGAACAGGGACAATTCGGAAATTTTATCCTCGAGTATCAGGATTCGATCAAGTTCCTCAATCGCCTTGTCACACATGTCCAATGCGTTGTAAAGGTAAATGAGCGTATGTTGGTTCGAGGCTAACTCATAACGCCCTTTGTGTTTCTCCATAATTTCAGGCAGCAGGGCACCGGCCTGGTCCAAAAGAGAAATAAGGAGAGCCTTGTCGGGATTGTTGTTTGTTTCCATGTAATGCGTGAAAGCGATTTCGGCAAGGGCGACGAAGCGATGGAAGGGGGCCTTGATCCGTTGGGCCAGTTTGATTGCATATCTCACATTACCGCCCTCCGCCATCATATTGGCGAGTTTGGCCAGTTGTCGACTGGACAATGTTTGATCCCGGAGTCCGGCATAGTCGTTTTTTATTCATTGTATAATGGCCACCAATTGTTTATTGTTTAGAATGCGACTCCCCGCTTCATAACAGTTGTATTGCTCCCGGAATTCAATCAACAGGGCCTGACCTCGTTCCCTCCATGTTTCAGATTCAATTTTCGACAGGAGAAGTTTCGCACGTTCTTCCCCACCCACTTCGTACACCATCGCGAGCGATCTTTCCAGAATCAAATCCATGAGTGACACAATGAGGCGGTCGCGATCCGGTGAAGATGGAGTAGAATCCAGAAGGTGAATGAATTGTTCAACGAATCCCTTGGGGGAGAGGAAGAAGTTTTCGAATTCCTCTTCCATATCCCCGACTTTTTCTTCTCTCTTGGTAAGGACGTTGTAAAAGGCATTCAGTCGGGCATTCGGGTCTTCAATGGATATCAGGGTTTCAAGGAGTGTTTGTTCCAATTGGTCGATACCCGGGCAGTAGGCGGCAAGTTCTTTTTGTGTCATGACAAGGAGTTTTCAAGGGTGGAAATCGTGGTTGACAAAATGCCTGTACATCGTATCGAATTCCAATTCATTCGTCAATAAATTCCTCTAGGAATATTAGAGGCTTTTCGGAAGATTTTTGGGGTGCGGGGCTCAAAAGATATTGACGATTTCCAAACGGTTTGATTTGCCATCGACATCATTCGACAGTGAAAATTCCATTATTCAAGAACGCAAAATCGCGACTGGAAAGAACGCTGTCTCGCAAGCCTATCGAAGCGGATATTCATGTCGGGTTTTACTGAGATTTCTGGATACCGAAGGCCGCGTTGACCTTCGCGAGGTCGAAACGGTCGGGATAAAAGAGTCGACCATGCCAGGCTTTCTGTTCTTCATGGAGGGGATGCTTCTTGTCCCGCATCGCCTCGCAGAATTTCCAAAAGGCATTCATGCCGCCGCACTCTTCCGGCGGACACTGACCGGCGCCGTCGAGGCAGTACACCGGGCGTTCGGGATTCGGGTAATCAATATCCTCGATGACGATCTCATGCATCCAGCGGTCGCTGAAATCGTAGAGATAATGCAACTTCGCGCCCCGGTCCGGCGCGAGGGCGTTCAGGCAATAATGATCCTCGCGCAGGGTGCCTTCGGAGATGGCGTTTTTGGGCAGGTATTGCTGCTGCCCGATAAAGAATGAATGCATGTGCTTGTTGCGCCAGCCCATGACGGTCTGGATCACGAGATGCAATTTGTCGAGCGCGATGTGGCCCGGGACGACGAAACGCCGCCAGATCGGTTGTGGTGCGTCCAAAAGGCTGACTTCGAGGAGGTAGGTCGACATGGCGGTGGTTCTCGGGGTTGGTTGACATATCGTAATTCACGACGCGGGGCGAGTCAACAAAAATACACTTGCGAAACGGTATTTTGTTTATCCATTTCGCTTCAAAAAAGGAAGTCACACGCCCCGCCAAATCATAGGGATGTTGTATGTCAGTAAATCTGTGAATATCAATAATTTGTATTGATAAATATTTCCAAAATCTTGCCCGATTATTTTTCCTAAACTCTTTACTTAAACAGGCGAGTGGGTGTATATTTATGCAGCGACATGAGGGCCAGTCCAGTTGTAACATGTTGCGTGTTCGATGACTTCTTTCTTTTTCAATGATGCAACCCACAATTGACATGTGAAAGATCGATTTATGGATCATTGTCTTTGGACTTCCCTCTCGGCGTTTCGCGCCGCTCTTGATTCCCACAGTCTCCATTTCTATTTTGTCTGGGATTAATCCCCGTCGGGCTCGTTAAAGGTCCGTCTCTTTTTTGATTGCTCATCCACAGGTCATAACCCCTGCGTTTCGTTTTGCGCGCCGACTTTTCCCGCGAAGCCGTTGTCGGGCCGTCGTGCGCGTCGATCCCCTGAAAACACTTATCAGAAAGTGGTGGCTACGATGATATTTTACAGCTCCACCCGATTTCGCGCTCGTTTTTCCGCATCGCCTGAGTCCATTCGTCTTTCGTTCGAAGTGCCGATACCAAGGTTGGCCGGCCTTCTCAAGTCTTTTGAAAAAATACGATCCTTGTGGACCGGTACAAAAAAAAACGGGAGCGATACCGGAACGATCCCCCGAAATTACACCGCCTAATAATACGCCGCCCGATATTTCTTCGCCTAATGTCTTGCCACCTGAACCCGTTTCATTCGACATCTTTTCGTCAAATGTTCCTTTGTTCGACGCCATTTCGTTCGACGTTTCCACGTTGGACTCTTCGACGTCGGTTTTCTGTCCGACAGAATCCACACCGCCCCCGCCTCCACCGGAATCAAAGAATCTGACCAATACACACCGTATCGCGACCGAAAACACCTTTCGCTACAGCAAGTCGGAAAAGGGGCTTGAGGTCGGGCTGAAGGATCACGAAATCTTTCTCATCAAAAACGACCTCGGGAGTGAATATCTCCATGAATTCTTCATTCCCGAGCCGCACAAAGTGTTTTCCGCGAGTTACATCGTTCTGGAGCACCGCGACCCCAACTCCTATGAAAGATATGAAGGTACTCTTACGGACAGCGGGAAGATTTGCGACCGGGAAATCATCGTCCTCTACAGGGAACGCCTGAAGGCTTGCGAAAAGGAAATCCAAGCCATCAAACGAGGCGGCGACAGGGAGCGGCTCAAACAACTCGAACATGATCGAAATCATTATTCGTCCTTCCTGAAGTCGGCACTCAAAAAAAACGGGGAAATCCGCGATCTGGACGACCTTCGCGAATGTCAGCGTACTTCCCTCTTCATGGCGATCTTTCGCACATTGGAAAAGTTCAAGTCATGCGATGAGGACCTCTACAAGCACTTCAAGGCCTGCATGACGCTCGGGAACGATCCCAAATATGATCCGATCATGGGCTTGACCTGGAACACGACCGAAGTTTCTTAGGCTTGATCCCAAGATTCTGCGGCTCGCGTGCAGACATACGGTTCTCTTGAAACAACTCCGGTGATCCCGGGGGTCTTGCGGCGTTTCTTGTACGTCTTTTCGAATTCATTTTGCAATTCGCCTATTCTCTCCATTTTTCAGCGAAACATGCAAGGCGAAATTCTATTCCCTTTTTTTTCTAAAAAACGAGCGTCAATTCGCTGGATGTGGCGCCGGAAACCGGGAAATGTGACGCGGTAGTGGGTAGACGGCACGATGCGTCCGAGCCCGGAGGGGGCCGACATCATGTCGCGAACCATTTTTATGGGAGAACTCATGACAACAAACTTATTGACCGACTACGCGAGCGAGCAGATCGCGTATCGCATCGCGGAACTCCGTCAGCGCCGTATCCAGGAGGCGGAGCTGGAGGACTTGTCGCAGGACCTTTGTCTTGCGCTGATCGTCGACGGCGGCGAGTACGACCCCGGGAAGGGGGCCGTCAATACTTTTATCAATGCGGTCCTTGACCGCCGCGTCGGCCAGTATCTGGTTCTGCGCTGGCAAAGGAATCGCAAAATGTCGGGTACGCTGGACGACCTGTCGGAGTCAGAAGCGCCGACGACCAACGACCCGCATCAGGGAGCGTTGTCGGATTTGGACAGGCTTTACCTGAAATGCGACGTCGAGGTCTTTTCCCGCAGGATGACGCCGCGTCAGAAAACCATCTGCCGTCTCCTCGGTGAGGGGCACGGCGACGCGCGTATCGGAAGAAATCTCAAGGTTCACAGCAAGTTGGTCCAGCAGGACATGTTCGAGATTCGGGAGGCCTTCCTCGACGGGGGCTATTGGGATCACGGGCCGCGTCGCCGTGCCAATATGGAGTGTTCCGAGTCGGCGTCCGCATGACCTTCAAAAAAATATTTTCAAGAAAATAAAATTTTTCGCCCTCAAAAAGGATAAGTTTTCACCTCTCGAAACAAATATAACTTTTGGAGGGCGCGAGTGAATTCCACGTTTTTGAACCCCCACGCATTTTAGAAAGCGATCTTATGTCAAGCACGATTGATACCAATATCTTTATCGACGAACCCGCCGCCGTGTACCATGCGAAGGCGAAGGATTATCTCTCCAGCCACCAGGTGACGCTTTTTGAGAGGTGCCCGTATCACCTTTTCAAAACGCTGCTCGGCCTGATCCCGGACTCGAAGTCGAATGCCTTGGGAAGCGGCACGGCGGCCCACACTCGCATCCTTGAGCCGGAGAAATTCGAATCGGAATACGCCATCGGCGGGCCGATCAACCCGACGACGGGCAGGCCTTACGGCAATACGACGAAGAAGTTTTTGGATTGGCAGGAGGCCCAGCAAAAGCCGGTTTTGACCTTCGAACAGGCCGAGATGATCGAGGCGATGTACGCCGCCGTGCATTCGAACGCCCTCGCCGCCGAACTGCTGAAGACGGGCCGTGCCGAGGGCGTCGTTCGCACGGAGTATTGCGGACTGCCCTGCCAGATTCGGCTGGACTGGTTCAACCCGGACTACGGCATCGTCGACCTGAAAACCTGCGACGACCTGACATGGTTCGAGACGGACGCGAAGCGTTTCCGCTATCACAACCAGATGGCGTTTTACCAGTGCGTTTTGGATGCCGCCATTGAACGCATGGTGCCTGTTTACATCATCGCCGTCGAGAAGAAGGAACCGTTCCGCTGCGGTGTCTGGCAATTGACCGGCGAAACCCTGCTCATGGCCCGCGCCGAAAACGAAGCGGCCATCGGGCGGCTCAAGGAATCGCGGGCCAGCAACATTTGGCCGACCGGCTATGAAGAGCTGCGGATGCTCTCCATCGTCTGAAATCAAAAAAAATACAGCATCATAAATCCATAAGAGGAGCGTCACAATGGAAGAATTATTCGATCATGAATCCGTGAATCTGGAATCGGCGACGGCCTTTGCCGAATGTATCATCGACCTCACCCGTTTGATCAAAAAAATGGAGACCAACCGGGTTCGACTCTTGATTTCCCAAAAATCAAGTCATAGTGCCAAAGGGGGTTTTAAACTTTCCACCAAGCTCACCTTGCGGAATTATTCTTCCTGCGATGAGGTGGACGTATTTGTCTCCGATGAAGTCCTTGTTGACGACTCGGCGGACGAGTGGGTTAGCCCTACGGTTCGTCTTAGCAACTTCCTGCCGGAGCATTTGCGGTGTTTCCTCGTCAGTCATCACTTGCAGTCACACTCTATCAGCGAGGATTTGGATCAGACGGTTCGTGAAGTCGCGGAACTTGGCGATTTCGATGGTATTGTGCAAAAACTTGATGATTCCGAAGAATAAATAACAACCCCCCTGCACGAACGCCAACAGCAAAATCGTGAAGCCGAATGACCATCATCCTTTTTTCCGGAGTAATAAATCATGACTTTACTTGAAAAAATCCGTTGCGGCAAACAACACAAGGCGCCGCGATTCCTGATTTACGGGCGTGAAGGCGCGGGCCAAAGCGCCCCGCACGCGAACGACCCTCATTATCCCCCTTGGAGAACAGAACCCGATGAGTTTATTGGAAAGAATTCACAGCGGCAAAAAGCACCAGCCGCCCCGCATCCTGATTTACGGGAGTGAGGGCGTGGGCAAGAGCACCCTCGGGGCGCAGGCCCCGAAGCCGATTTTCATTGCCACGGAAGACGGCATCGACCAGATCGCGACCGATTCATTTCCCTTGTGCCGGACCTACGAGGAATACCTTGACTGCCTCAGGGCCCTGGCGACGGAAGATCACGATTACAAGACGGTCGTGATCGATACGGTCGACTGGCTGGAGCGATTAATCTTTGATTACCTCTGCAAGGTTTTCAACGCCAAATCGATAGAAAAAGTGGACGGAGGATTTTCGAAGGGCTACGTCCACGCCCTGACGCAATGGCGGGAGGTGATCGTCGGGCTGCGTCGCCTTCGCGAGGAACGCAACATGCTCGTGGTGCTGCTGGCCCACGCGAAGATCGAATCGCACACGGACCCCGAGTCGACGACCTTCGACCGCTTCAGTCCGAAACTGCACAAGCATGCCAACGCGATGCTCTGCGAATGGTGTGACGCGATCCTGCTCGCGACGCGCGAGTTCGGGGCGGCGAAGGGCGAAAAGGGCGGCGAACGCGTCCTGCGCTGCGTCGGCGGCCCGGCCTGCGTCGCCAAGAATCGTTACAACCTGCCGGAAGTCCTGCCGCTGTCGTGGCAGGCGCTCATGAACGCCCTGACGCAAAATGCGTGAACCACTTCAATCAAAAAAACAAAATTCAGAAAGACAATCCCATGTTTGCAATTCCCCCCCAAGACCGCTTGGATGCCGTGACGGAGGAAACGATCTCCTCATGGCTGGCCGATTACGCGGAGCATCCCGATTACGATCTCAAGGTGCCGGCCCGGAATATTCGTCTCCTTCTGAACAGCGAACGCCATCGCAGGCGTTTGGGTTTGAAGTTCGACCGGAACGGCCGGTTGACCGACGGTCTGCACCGGCTCCTCGCGGTCGCCCTGTCGGGCGTCGTCCCTCCCGCCTGAAAGGAGCCCGCATCATGAAAACGTTGACCATTCACCCGGAACTCCGGAGCCTGCTGCCGCCCTTGACGAAGGCGGAATATGCGGGGCTTGAGGCGGACATTTTGAAGGACGGCTGTCGGTCGGCCATCGCCGTTTGGGGCGAAACGGTCGTGGATGGCCATAATCGTTATGAAATCTGTCAAAGGCACGGACTGCCCTTTGCCACGACGGCTTTGGAGTTCGCGTCCCTCGACGAAGCCAAGTTTTGGGCCTGGCGCCATCAGGAGCATCGGCGGAATTTGAATCCCTACCAGCGCACGGAGCTGGCCTTGAAGTTCAAGCCGCTGCTGGAAAAGGAGGCCGTGGAAAACAAGAGGTCCGCAGGCGGCGATAAAAAAAGTGCTTCGGCAAAATCGCTTCAGCAGAATTCTGCCGAAGCGATTTCTGAAAAAAATACCAGAAGCGAACTTGCCAAACTCGCGAATGTCTCTCATGACACCGTTTCGCGCGTCGAGTTTCTCGACAGGCATGCGGACGAGGACACGAAGGACGAGCTGCGTCGCGGCGATACCAGTATCAACAAGGAGTACCGGCGCGTCAAGCGGGAGATCGACCATGACGAATACCTCGCCCCGCTCCGCCCGGACGATCCCGATTCGCCGCTGGTCAAAAAGGTGGCCCGGCGCGTCAAGCTCCAGCATATCAGCACCCATGATCCCGACACGTTGATCCGCACCGTGCAGCGTGTATTTCGGCTCCCGTTTCGTCAACAACTGATTCCCGGCCTCCTCGCCCGAATGCTCGAGCAGGACGGAGAGGATGCCGTACGACAAACTCTTCAAACCATTAAAAACGATTTTGAACCATTTTTTTGAAAAAGGAACCCTTATGTCATTCCAATTACCCAAATCCGCCCGTCCGTTCCAATCCGCTTTCGAAGTCGACGTGACCCCGGAGCTCGCGATCCTGTGGCTGAAGGCCAACGGCTTCAACCGGGACATCAACCCGCCCGTCGTCTACCAGTACTGCAACCAGATGCTGGCCGGTCGCTGGCGCAGAACGCACCAGGGTTTGGCTTTCGACACGAACGGCACCCTGCTCGACGGTCAGCACCGCCTGCTCGCGGTCTGCATGTCGAAAAAGACCGTTCCGATGATGATCAGCATCAACGAGGCGGGTGAAAACTTCGAAGTGATCGACAGCGGTAAAAAACGGACGAATCTCGACGTGTTGCAAATGAAAGTCAGGAACAGCAGCCTGAGCGGTTCGGTCATTACGACGCTCCGTGCGATGGTCGCCGGTCGCTATTGCAATACGCTCAACATCAGCTCCGCCGAAGTGGACGAGTTTTACGACATGTTCCACGAAGGGGTCGATTTCGCGGTGAGTCTGTTCGAGCCGCTCAAGGTTTCGGGCCGACTCAACGACACGACGATGCGCGGCGTGGTCGCCCGGGCTTATTACACCATGCCGGTGGAAAAGCTGACCCGGTTCGGCGAAATCTACTGTTTGGGCGAGGCGCATCCGCTGGTGACGCCGTTTCGCGACTGGCTGCTCACGCTGCGCAACCACCGGGAGAATACCCGGCGGGAAATCTACAAACGCTGCCAGTACATGCTGTTGGCATTTTCGCAGGATAAGGACACGGTGGAATATCCTGCCCAAGTCCGGGAGATTTTCCAGCTCCCGAAATAACGTTTCACGACGGTGGCCTTCCACCGCGCCGTCAGGTTTTTCATGCAAGGAACCTCATGGCTCTTTTGAATTTTGACGCATCCCAAGTGGATCCGTCCGTCGCTTTCGACCCGATTCCCGCCGGCAGGTATCTCACGGAGATCACGGCCAGCGAAATGAAGCCGACGAAAACAGGAAACGGGGAAATGCTGCAACTGGAATTCACCGTCCTCGACGGCGAGTTCAAGGGGCGCAAGGTCTGGGACCGGCTTTGTATCCGGCACGCCAATTCGCAAACGGTGACGATCGCGCAGGCCAATCTTTCGGCGATCTGTCATGCGGTCGGCGTGCTCCGGCCGCAGGATTCGATGCAACTGCATCATATCCCCCTGGTCGTAACGGTCAAGTGCAAGGCCGACGAATCCGGAGAAATTCACAATGAAATCAAGGGCTACGCGAAGCGGGAATCGAAGTTGCCAACGACGACCGGCGCATCGCAGCCCCCTCCGACTCCCGAAGCCAACCAAACGGCACCGTGGGAGAGGTGAGGGAGGAGGGGTTAGGGGTGAGGGGATAGGGAATAGTATTCAGTTTCAATCCCTACTCCCTAACCCCTCAACAACAACATTTTGAAAAGGAAAGGAACATCATGAAACTGATTCTCATTCAAACCGTGATCTTGATCGAAGACGGAGAAGCGGGTCCGCCCGAACGCAGGCCGCCGGTCGATCACCTTCTCGATTTTCTCGAAACGCTCCGTCGCGTGAACCGAAAGCCGGGCCGGGACATGAAACGCATTGAGGAGGCCAGGCATGGGGCGCATGTCTCGCAATAAGGGCAAGTGCGGCGAACGGGAGCTGTCCCGCGAACTCTCCCGCGTTTTGGGCGTGACGGCCTGCCGGGGCGTGCAGTATTCCGGGGGGCCGGACAGTCCGGATATCGTGACCGACATCCCCGAATTGCACATCGAATGCAAACGCACGGAGCATTTTCGTCTGTTCGAAGCCCTTGATCAGGCCGTCGAGGATGCCGGGAGCCATAAAACGCCGGTGGTCATGCACCGGCCCAACCGCCGCCCCTGGGTCGTGGTCCTTCGTTTGGATGATCTGCCCGAACTGGTGCGTTGTATCCGTGAATTTCAAACCCGAAAGGAGAAGGAAGATAATCAATCGACTTGTGAAATTCATAAGTCAGATATGTGAACAGTGCCGCGCGAGACCGGAAATTGAGTTTGACTGAGGAAATTCCTCAGTCGATCAGCCAAACCTGTAATCCGGTCGACAGCGCGACCAATCGACTCTCGAATGGGTACGAATTGGAAGTATCTTGTGAAATTCACAAGATAGAAACCCGAACCGTACAGCGGCAAGATAGACGTTTCAACAAATTTCAAAAACACGAGGGAAAAGGAAGATGATCGACGGAATTGAACCCGTAACGAAACGCAGCAATGCGGAGAAACGGAATGCCATCAAAGCGGCGTTATTGCATCCACATGGTGTCATATTAAGCGACCGGCAGATTGGTAAATATGTCGGCGTGGACGGAAAAACGGTGGCAAGTATCCGTCAGGAGCTTGACTTGACTGGGGAAAGTCCCCAGTCAAGTTTGCGAACCGTCCACCGCAGCGATCAAGTGTATCAATTCCAGGTCAACCGTTCCCATCGGAGTGACCAATTGCCTGCAAATATTCCGCAGTGAAATTTTCGATGCGTTGTATCCACGAATTTCAAACCCGAAAGGAGAAGGAGAACAATGGCCAGCAAAATTGATCCGAGGAAAATACGCACCGACTGCGGGACGCAGTCGCGGATCGAGATGAACGAGGCGGTCATCGCGGAGTACGCCGAGGCGATGGAACGCGGCGAGGAATTCCCGGCGATTGAGGTGTTTTTCGACGAATGCGACGACAGCTTCATCCTCGCCGACGGCTTTCATCGGCACGCGGCGCACATGCGGGTCAAACCGAACGATCCCATCCTCGCGGAGCAGCGAATCGGTACGGTCGAAGACGCCTTGTGGGCCAGCCTTGCAGCGAACAAGTCGCACGGACTGCACCGCAGCAACGCCGACAAGCGTAATGCCGTCAAACTCGCGATGGTGCATCCGAAAGGCTGCGAATTGAGTGATCGTCAGATCGGCAAGCATGTCGGCGTGGACCATAAAACGGTCGCCGTTATACGGCGTGATGCCGAGCTATCTGGGGAAATTCCCCAGATACAAACCCGAACCGTCCAGCGGGGCGGCCAGACATATCAGCAGAATACGACTCAGGTCGGCAAAGGCAAAAAATCCCGGCCCGACCGGAATTGCGGCACCTGCGCGAACCTGCAGGGCGATTATTGCCAGATCGACCATGAAGGCCAGGCTCCGTGGACGCCCGCCTGCGATCTGTTCACGCCGATTCCGCCGGAACGCGAAGAGGAGGAGATAGTAAAACCGCAGAATTACAGGATCGTGGAGCTGAAGGCGAAAAGAAGCAGGCATCCGCAGCGCAAAAACAAGCCGCGAAATACCGTTTGCGTCGACGTACCGCTCGACAATGCGCCGCTGGCCGCCGTCGAACTGCGGACCCTGCTCGGTGAAGAATACCTCGCGGAATGTTTTATCGCGGTCCGCATGCTCCTGAGGGCGGACAACAACAGCGACGATCCCTTTCCCGGGCTCGACCGCTGACATTTCAAAAAACAAGACAAATAGATAAGGACGATTTCCCATGATTTGCATCATACCGAAATACAAATTCACCGACATCAAGCGCGTCTGCGAAGGGCGCACGCTGACCTGCATCGAGGCACAGCGCGATTTCGGCAAGGTGAAAAAGGGCGAACTGGGCGGTTTCATCGAGGACACGCGCAACCTGTCGTTTCACGGCGACTGCTGGGTCGGCGGGGGAGCCTGCGTTTACGGTCAGGCCCGCGTCCTGGAAGACGCGCTCGTGGACAAATACGCGAAAGTCGGCGGTCGCGCGATCATCACGAACAAGGCGCACGTGACCGACAACAGCTGCGTCAAGGGTCACGCCTTCATCGGCGGTCGGGCGGGCGTTCACGTCGAGACCTTCCTGAACGGGACGGTCACGGTGACAGGCCGCGCCCGGCTCTGGTGCCGGAGACTTTACAGTACGCAGGGCGGCCTCGTTCCGCACGCCAGCGATTTGGTCCGCATCTTCGACGAAGCCTTCCTCGAAGGGCTCGTGACCCTGCGGGACAACGTCATCGTCTGCGGGCGCGCGAAAGTGCTCGACCGAGCCAGGCTATGCGACGACGCGCGGATCGGGGACGAGGGCGTCCTTCAGGGCGGCGCGGTTTTGTCAGGCCGGGGCGTCGTCTACCAGAACGGCGTCGTGGGCGACCGTTCGCTGGTCACGAACAACGCCGTCGTCGGCGGTTGGGCAGTGATCGGCGGTCGTTCGCTGATCACCGGCGCCGCCTGCGTGCTCGGTCACGCGGAGGTCCGCGACCGCGTCTTTTCCGGCGACAATTACGTGACCGGAAAAAACGGCCGGCTCCATATCCGTCATTCCTGTCCCCCCGATTCCTTCCACGCCTTCATGAGGAAATACCATGCCGACGCTGAGACCCTACCAGCAGCTTGCCATTGACGCCGTGTACGACTACCTGCGTCGCAAGGACGGCAACCCCTGCCTCGTCGCGCCCACCGGTTCCGGGAAGAGCATGCTCATGGCGACGATCTGCCGGGACGCGGTCGAAAAGTGGAACGGTCGCGTTCTGGTGCTCGCGCATGTCCGGGAGCTGCTGGAGCAGACCGCGAACACGATCCGGCGGATCGCGCCGGAGCTGCCGGTCGGCGTCTATTCGGCGGGACTCAATTCGCGGGATACGACGGAGCCGGTCATCGTCGCGGGCATCCAGTCGGTTTACAAACGCGCCTGCGAGCTCGACCGCTTCGATCTGATCCTCGTCGACGAGGCGCATACGCTTCCGCCGGAGGGCGAGGGCATGTACCAGTCCTTTTTGCACGACGCCCGGATCGTCAATCCCCGGGTGCGGCTGATCGGCCTGACCGCGACGCCCTACCGCATGAAGTCGGGGCTGCTGTGTGGACCGGAAAACCTGCTCCACGACGTCTGTCATGAGATCGGTATCCGGGAACTGATCGAAGGCGGCTATTTATGCCCCCTGAAGACGAAGGCGGGACGCAGCAAGGTCGACTGCTCCAATCTGCACCTGCGGGCCGGGGAATTCGTTTCCAGCGAGGTCGAGGAGCTCATGGACAAGGACGATCTGGTTTCTTCGGCCTGTCGTGAGATCGTCATGCAGACGCAGGATCGGCACAGCGTGCTGATTTTCGCGGCCTCGGTCGCGCATGCGGAGCATGTGCAGGCGACCTTGCGGAAGTATTCCGGCGCCGAATGCGGCCTCGTGACCGGTGAAACGCTGCTCCCGGAACGCGAGCATTTATTGAAGCGGTTCAAAGGCGAAAAAATTGACAAAAACCTGTTCGGCGATTCCTTGCCGCAATTGAAATTCCTGGTCAATGTCAATGTTTTGACGACCGGCTTTGACGCGCCGAACGTTGATTGCGTCGTTTTATTGCGTCCGACGGCCAGTCCGGGCCTTTATTGTCAGTGCGTGGGTCGGGGATTTCGTTTACATGAATCGAAAACGGACTGTCTCGTTTTGGATTACGGCGGCAATATCCTGCGGCACGGCCCGGTCGACGCGGTCAAAATCAAGGACGTTTCGCGCGGCGGGGGCGGCGAGGCGCCGGTCAGGGAATGCCCGAAATGCCAGTTGCTCCTCCATGCGGCGCTTCGCGTCTGTCCCGATTGCGGGTTTGAATTCCCGGAACCGGAAAGGGAGCAGCATGAGTCGCAGGCCTCGAACGAGGGCATTTTGAGCGGACAGGTCATTGACACGGAGTACGAGGTGCGCGACGTGTTCTACAGCGTGCATACGAAACGCGGCGCGGGAGAGGAGGCCCCGAAGACCTTTCGCGTCGATTACCAGACCGGCTTCCGGGATTTTCATTCCGAATGGCTCTGCCCGGAGCATGAGGGCATCCCGCGTCGCAAGTTCGTGCAATGGTGGAAGGCGCATTCCGCCGATCCGCTCCCGGTGACGGCGCAGGAGGCCGTCGATATCGCCAATGCGGGCGGAGTCGCCTTCACGAAAAAAATCACCCTGCGAAAGATCGCCGGTGAGAAATACGACAAGATCATCCGCTCTGAAATCGGCGCTATCCCCGAAGGCGTCGCGGCGCAACGGACCGACGCGTTCGGGGAAACGATCCCAAATTCCATCCATGAGGACGACGTCCCGTTTTAAAGAAAGCGAGAGTTGTGATGAAAGAATTATTGCCATGTCCCCATTGCGGAGGTGAAGCCAAAGAAACGCTCGTCGGCGATTGGGCGGAGATCGAATGCACGCAATGCGGAGCGACCATGCCGTCGAAAGGGACATGGGAGCAAACGAAGGCCGATTGGAATCAGTGGGTCGTACCGCCGAAGATTCTGCGCCTTGTCAAGATCATTATCAAAGATCACTGTTCGAACTGTATTTTAGAGCGGGCGGAATACGGAGAAATGAGGCCCTCGCGATGTAAAAAGTGTTTTTTCAATAAAGCAAAAGAGTTTACAAAAGAACATACCGCGAGGAAATCATGAAACGATCCGTTTACAAATACTCCCTGGCCGACGGCGTGGTCGTCCTGCCGAAAAACGCCCGCATTCTCAAGGTCGGCATGCAGGACGAAATTCCCTGCCTTTGGGCACTGGTCAATCCGGAGGCCGAACGGGAAACGCGTTATTTTGCGATCAGCGGTACCGGCGATCTCATTCCCGACGCATGGGAGTACGTCGGCACGATCTTCGACCGCCGGTATGTTTGGCACGTTTTTGAAATTCCCAATCCTCCGAAGAAGGAATAGCGCCGGGGCGAAGCGATCCCGAATCCTATCCACGACGACGTATTTTTTCAGGAGCTCCCATGAGACATGTTCAGTTTGTGCTTGCCTGTGTCTGTTTGCATTTGTTTTGGGCCTTCAGCCGTGTCCCGCCGATCCTCGTGGGGATGGCGACGCTGGTCGTAGTGCTGGCCTGCCACGCCTTTTTGCCCGAGTCCGTCGCGTTTCTTCTTACCGGCGTGGTTGGCACCTTATCGTGTTTTGTACTGTTTTTTCAATTTTGCTTTCATATCGAGAAAGTGAATTAACCCTTCACGTCCGGAGTCTATGCGTGAGTGATTTACGCCAACAACTCGAATCGCTTTGCGTGGAACTCAAAGCGGTCCAAACCGTGCTCAAAAAAGCGGGAAAATCCCGCAAGAAGACAGACGTCGCCGAGCTGCGCAAAACGATCCGCGACGCGGCGAGCTCGCTCGAAAAAAGCCTCGCCGCCGTCGAGCCGGAGCGTTTCGGCAGACCGGGCATTCCCAAGACCCGGCAGTGGGAACTGGTGGCCACCACGCCCTGCTATAAATGCGGCGGCAAGGACGCCCGGCTGGTGCAGTGGCTCAGTCCGCTCACGGGCCGACCTTTGAAAAAGTTTTCGGTGATTTGCGAGGGCTGCTGGAATGTGGCCGTCCGCGAACGCGGCATCCGGGACGCGGTGCGCGAAAACGACAACTTCAACCGGACTTATCAAAAATGACCTGGAAACAAAAACTGATTTTACTGATCGCCTTCAACCTGGGGGCGGTCCTGACTTACCTTTTGGGGATATTTTTATGAAGGAAATGAACGATTCGGGCAAACGACAGACCTTTTCCACCGGCGCCGTCTGCGATTCGGACGACGGCAAGGCGCGGCCGGATTTGATTTCGGCCTTCGCGCTGGAGCGGCTCGGCCGCTGGCTCGAGGCGGGCCGGAAAAAATACGGCGAGCGGAATTACGAGAAGGGGATTCCCATCTCAAGGCGTTTCGCCTCGCTGTACCGCCACCTGCTGCAATACCAGATGGGCGATCATTCGGAGGATCACGCCGCCGCGATCATGTGCAATATCATGATGATCCTGCACATGGAGGAGGCCGTGCGTCGCGGTTTATTGCCGCCCTCGCTGCTCGACATGCCGAAGTACCGGCGTCCGGGCTCCTGTCATGAGGAGGACGTCCGGGTGCATGCCGATTCCGGCGGTCCGCAAATCCGGTTCCGGCAGGTCGACGAGGCGATGGCGCTCTGGGACGACTGATTCAGCTTACCATGCCGTGAGACCGGTTTCAACCACATTTTTTACGAAAGGCGCGTTTTATGGAAAATTTTGGAATCCAATGGGAATATCGTCATTTGCTCGACACGATGGATGAAAAGGGCATGTACGTCAAGGACAAGGCGGGGATCGGCGCATGGTCCTTCGTTCCGCAATGTCGCGGGCAAGTCGTTTCGCAGTGGATCGACGGAGGAAGGGATCATGACTTCCTCGAAGACGAGGAGAAAAAGACCTGCGTCGCGGCCTTCCGGCACGGCTATCGGGAAGGTTTGCGCACGGCGCTGGTGCGGCTCGATCCCGTACCGGAGCATCTGGTCGAAGAGGAGCTGCGCTTTTACGTCGACCGGGATTCGGCCGTCGATGGCGCGGCCATGCAAATGATCCGCGTCATGACCCTTGAGGCGAAGGACGCACGGATTCGTTTTCGCTGGGAGAAGACGATGGCCTTCCCGCAAGCGGAGAACCGGCGCCGCGCGGGCCAGGTGGTCTATCCCGTCGGCCACTGGCGGCATGCGGCCTATCTGCGCGGCGTTTATCTCGCCTGCGAGCAGATCGCGCTCCGCTGGCAGAATCAGGAGAGCGTGCGCGGGGACGTCGAAGCATCGGCCCTGACCGAACTGCGGGAGGTTACGATTCCCGGGCTGCTCGAATGTGCCGACTTCTGCGAGGAATGCGCCATGCCTTCCGTCCTGCATGACCCCGCCGTGTTTTCGGACTACAACGTCCGAAGCCGCATGGGGCAGCTGCAAAAAATGCATTGATAATCAAGCGGCACCCGATCACTTCGACCGGGTGTTTCTTCCACTTTGTACAGGAACCATTTTTATGTCACAAAAGCCACGTCCATTTCCCCAACCCCCGACTCCCCAAGCCCCGCCCTGGGTCACCCCGCCGACCATCACGCCGGTGCGCATTGATCTGGAACAGGACACGCCGGATTATGCGAACTTGAAATGTCCCGTCTGCGGTTTTCATCACAGCCAGCTGACCGGCGTCGAGGTGCGCGGCGGAATCGGGCCGTGCGAAGGCGTTGGGACCCGGGTCGACGGTTCGGGCACGAGGGTGTTTTACACCCCGGTCAAACGCGGCGTCGCCGTCGATATTGAGTTTTCGGGCGAATGCGGACACGAGTACGTTTACACCTTCGAATTCCACGAAGGTCAAATTCACGTTTCCCAGCGCAGCAGGCCGGGCCCCCTGAAACCCTCCATCTGGCGCGACTGATCTTTGGCTTAGGTCGCGGGATGAGGTCTCGCGGCGTTTCGTTTTACGGCACCCGGTCGTTTCGACCGGGTGTTTTCGTTGACTCTTCACAAGGGGAATTATGCCGACCACTGCAAAGAAAAAAAATCCCAAGACGGAAGACCTTACATTGCGGATCATCCCGGAACTTCAAAACCTTTTGCCGCCGCTTTCGGAATCCGAATACACGGGTCTTGAGGCGGATATCGTGAAGAACGGCTGCCTGTCGCCGCTGGTCGTTTGGGACGGCGCCATCGTCGACGGGCACAATCGTCACGCCATCTGCCTCAAACATGACCTGCCGTTCAAGACGACGAAGTTGGCCTTCGAATCGCTTGACGAGGCGCGGTTGTGGGCATGGCAACAACAGGAGCATCGGCGGAATTTGACGCCGTTTCAGCGAACGGAGATCGCCTTGCAGTTCAAATCCTTGATGGAAGCGAAAGTGAAACAGAAAGAGTGCAAACGTAAATCGACTTTGGCGAATTCGCCAAAGTCGAATCATGCCATCAATACTCGTGTTGAAATCGCAAAAATTGCAGGAGTTGGTGACAATACGGTTTCACGAGTTGAATTCCTCACAAAACACGCCGATGAACCGACGAAGCAAAAGCTCCGTAAGGGTGAAACGACGGTCAATGCGGAGTACAAACGTTTGAAAAAGGATGCTGAACTCCGGGAAGCCAAACAAAAAGTCACTGCACAAATCGCGCAGTCGGTCGCGTCGAATTCACCGACGCTCCATGTCGGCGACGGCATGGCGCATGAGTTTATCTCCTTCAAGGTGACTTTTCTCACGCGACCGCTGTGGTCGCGTATTTCATTCACTTTTCCACAGGACGTTTATGTCAAAAACCATTTCAAAAACAAACCCGGCTCGAAAGAAACAAGACGAACTTCCGTTTCACCCGCTTGCCAACATTTTTCCTCTGCTCGGCGCGGAGGAGATCGGCGTTCTCTCGAAGGACATTGCCGAAAACGGACTTCAGTTTCCGATCACGCTTTATGAAGGCAAGATTCTCGACGGTCGCAATCGCCAGACGGCCTGCGTCATGGCAAACGTGACGCCGCAGTACGTCGAGTTCGAAGGCGAGGACGCGGTCAGGTTCGTGATCTCAACCAATCTGCACAGGCGGCATCTCAACGAATCGCAACGCGCGATGATCGCGGCGAAATTGGCCAACATGCCACCACACCGGCCTGATCATAAGAGCGCAAACTTGCGCACTTCACAGACAGAAGCGGCAGCACTGTTGAACACCTCGCGTCGTGCCGTTCAACACGCCAAGAAGGTGGAAACCGAGGCGATACCCGAAGTGGTCAATGCCGTGGAATTCGGCACGCTGTCCGTCTCCGTAGCGGCGGACCTGGCCGACGCTTCACCCGACAAGCAACGTGAGGTGATCGCGAAGGACGATAAAAAGGCAATTCTCGCGGCCTCGAAGGAAATCCGCCGGGCGATGGCGGAACAGCGCCGCGCGAAACGCACGGAGCAAATCGCCGAGGCCGTGCGGCACAATCAACCGCTCGACGGTTCGCTGGGCACCTTCGCCGTGCTGTACGGCGACCCCGCCTGGCCCTACGACTCCAGCGAGTCCGACATGCGTGTGATCGAAAACCATTATCCCACCATGACGCTGGACGAGATTTGCTCGCTCGACGTGAAGGGACTTGCCCACGACGACGCGGTGCTCTTTCTTTGGGCGACGAGTCCGAAGTTGAAGGAGGCCTTTCATGTGATCGAGTCATGGGGGTTCGACTACCGTACCTGCGCCGTTTGGGACAAGGAAAAGATCGGCATGGGCTATTACTTCCGGCAGCAGCACGAATTGTTGCTCGTGGCGACGCGCGGCAATATCCCCGCGCCGACGCCGGAACACCGGCCGCCGTCGGTCATCCGGTCGCCGCGAGGCGAGCACAGCCGCAAGCCCGAGAGCGTGTACGAGATCATTGAGGCCATGTACCCGGGTTTGCCGAAAATCGAACTCTTTGCACGCAATGCCCGGACGGGGTGGAGCCGCTGGGGGAACCAGTCATGACGCATGATTTTCATGAAAGTCTTGCCTTGTCCGAGACCATTGCCGACGCGCCGTGGTGGGAGGAAATCTATCGCAAGGCGTTTTCGTTTTTCGAATCAATGGAGATTGTCCCTTCGGGGACGCCGGAACAGCTGGCCGGAATCGACCGCATCATTCATCTCAAAGGCGGCGGTGTCATCAATATCGACGAAAAGGTGCGCCATTGCGATTACGACGATATTTTACTGGAAATCCACAGTTCGAAGGAACACCAGACCTGGGGCTGGGCCTGCAAGCCGCTCGTTTGCGATTACATCGCCTATGCCTTTCTGCCGAGTCGGCGGTGCTATCTTTTCCCGTTTCCGCAGCTTCAGAAGGCTTTGGGCAATCACTGGGACGACTGGCGGCGCGAATGCGAGGAAATCCAGGCTCCCAACCCCGGCTATACGACCCTGTCGCTCGCCGTACCGATCGCCAAGCTGCAACAGGCAATCACCGAAGCGGGCTGCATTCGCTGGGAGAAGCCCGCGGAGTAACACGTTCCTATTGACGCACGCCGGGGTGTTGTCATGGGTTTCAATACGAGAAGTGTTCTTGCATGCAATTGCCGGAAAATACCGCCCGAATGGTCACGGCAAAGCGTATCACATTTTGGAATTTCACGTTCATGTCAGTTTTTCTCAACGAAGCCTTACGCCTCGCGGCACTCGGTTATCCGGTGTTCCCCTGCTTTCCGAAGACGAAAAAACCGGCCAATGAGGACGGCGTCAGCGGCGCGTCCTGCGATCCGGCGCTCGTCACCGCCTGGTGGCGCCGCAATCCGCGTGCGAATATCGGGCTCGCCTGTCATCATTGTCTGATCATCGACGTGGACGTCAAGCCGGAGGAAGGCAAACGCGGCGATCTCGATATGCCGATTCTGGTTGAGGCCCTCGGCACGCTCCCCCGCTCGCCCATGGCGAAGTCCGGCGGGGGCGGCTGGCATCTGTTCTTCCAAAAGCCGCAGGAGGAAGTCAGCGGTCAGCCGGGCGTCCCCTGGCAGGGCAAGGCGACCGCCATCGATATCCGGGTCGGCAACCAGTACGTCGTCGCGCCGCCCTCGGTGCATGAATCGGAGAACCTTTACGAATGGGTCAGGCCGCCCGTGGCGGTCGCGGAATTGCCTTGTCTGCCACAAAGGTGGATCGACGACTTCCTGCCCAAGAGGCGGGAGGGTGGCGGGAATTGCCTGGAGGTTCCCGCGATCCGCTCCGGCCTTCCGCCTCCGGACTCCGGTCTTTCCATCATCGAGCGCTGCCGCAAGTACGTCGCGACGATCCCCCCGGCGATTGAAAAACAACACGGCAGTATCCCGACCTTTCGGGCGGCCAATGTCATCTTTCACGGATTCGGGCTGTCGCGGGAGCAGGGCTGGCCGATCCTCGTCGAGTACAGCGAACGCTGCCAGCCGCCGTGGACGGAGAAGGAGCTGATCCATAAAATGGAGGACGCGTTCAAGGCGGAGCATGACAAGCCCTTCGGCCATCTGCTCACACCGGAGCGTGTGGAGTCCGTCGATCTGTCGGGCCTGCTCGCGCCGAAGGAGGAGGTGGAGACCGGTATCCGACCGATTCCGGGCGATCTGTTCGACGTGCCCGGTTTCGTGGAACGGATCATGCGTTTTTGTTTGAACAGCGCGCCCTATCCGAGCAAACCGATGGCCTTTTGCGGCGCGATGGCCTTGCAGTCCTACCTCTGCAGTCGCAAGGTCAAGGATGAAAGCGGGATTCGACCGAATCTCTACCTGCTGGCCATTGGAACGTCGGGGCTCGGCAAGGCCTATCCTCGCAAGATCAATTCGCATATCCTCACGCATATCGGCTGCGGCGCGGCGGCGGGGAACCTGATTTCCAGCGGACAGGGACTCGAGGATGCCATGCAAATGAATCGCAAGATGATCTTTCAGGCGGACGAGTTCGACAACATGCTCCGCGCCCTCGGGGGCAGTATCGACAACAATCACACGACGCTTTTGGCCATGCTCCTGCAATTCTACAGCGAGGCGGATGAAACGCATGTCATGCGGGTCAAGGCCGGAGGCGCCTCACGCGGCGAAATCCATCAGCCGGGACTCGTGATCTTCGGCACCGCGACCCCGGAATGCTTTTTTGAGGCCATGTCGCCGAAGCTGCTGACCAATGGGCTGTTTTCACGAAGCATCATCATCGACGCGGGGGATCGCGGACGTCACCAGAAGGGAAGGGACGTCGATACCCTGCCGCAGGAATCCATCGACGAGGCCCGCTGGTGGGTCGAGTTCAATCCCACGGCGGCGGGTGCCGGTAAGGCCAACCTCAATGACGAATACCCGACCCCGCAGGTGATACCGACCGACGGCGACGGACAGCGCATTTTCGAAGACCTGGCCAACCGGGCCGACGACGAATACGATCTCGCCGTCAAGGGGCAGGACAGCGTGCGCTATTCTGTCTGGACGAGGGCTTATGAAAACGCCGTACGCCTCGCCCTCGTTTACGCGAGCAGTCGCGATAAATCCAATATGGTGATCGACCGCGAGGTGGCGACCTGGGCCTCGAGCTTCGCCGTCCATCTTGTCGAACGCATGCTGTTTCTCGCCCGGCGGCATGTGGCGGAAAACCCCTTCCACAAGGAATGTCTCAAAATCCTTCGCCTGATCCGCGACGCCGGGGACCACATGTTGGCGCATAGCGAGGCGAGTCGCAAAATGAAAACGCTCAACTCGAAACAATTCAAGGAAATGATGGAGACGCTGGTCGACCAGGGACGCATTCTGGTGTTGCCAAGCGGCTATCCGGTCGGGGCGCGCGGCTGTTCCTATCTTTGGACGGGCGGCGACGTCGATTGAGTGGGGAAAAACGCCAAAATTCCCCGGATGAATGTTCCCGTTTTTTCGGGAACATTCGGGAAGAATGGGAACATTTCCTGCGTTTTTGACCCTCAAGTGGGGAAAAAGGCCGTTTTTCCTCAGTCAATGTTCCCGATGTTCCCGATTGTTCCCGTCAAATCGGGAACATTTTTATGCTGGAAAATACGGGGTCAAATGGTGTTTTTCCAATATTCCCCCCCACCCCCCCTCACACAATATTTTTACCCTTATGAGGGGGTCGGGAACATTTTTTCGGGAATATTCCCTTTTGCGGAATTTTCGTCAGTGCTCCCGCTGCGGGCGAGGTCGTTTGCGTTATGTGTTGATTAATATATCAATTCAAAAAAGGGCTCTCTTTAGCCCGCAAGGTGGCTTGCAAGGGTCAATGGTCTGCTCTTCTCTCATGGCCGCAGGGCGCAAATCCCGCGTTTTGGCCTGAAAAAAAGCGTTTACTCTGACAATATCTATGAATGTGTCATGTGCCGTAAAATAGGGCATTTCGCGAAACGCGAAATGTATCGTAAATCAGGATGCTTATGATTATTGGCATGTTAATGCCTAGTCAATACCAATTTACTCATTGACGCAACCTATTGCTACACGGGTCCTTACGTCGTTGCGAATATCATACTTGGCACGTGAAGGAGTTCCGCGTATAGACACAGTTTGTTGCGGGGGTGACGCTTTTTTCTCTTTGTGTTCAAAGGAGTTACGTCGGACGGCCTGACGCGGTTGTTCATGAATTTTCGGGTGATTTTCCCGCGTTTTTTGACCGGAAAAACCGGTTTCGTCGGAAATCACAAAAACCACTTACGTCAAATTGTTTTTTGGAAAGCACCAATGGAAGCAAATTTTAATATTGAACTGCGCGACATCGATTCGATCACGCCGTATGAAAAAAATCCGCGAATCAACGACGGCGCGGTCGATGCGGTCGCGGCAAGTCTGGAGACCTTCGGGTTTCGGCAGCCGATCGTGGTCGACCGCGACGGCGTGATCATTGTTGGACATACCCGGGTCAAGGCGGCCAAAAAACTCGGCCTCACCAAAGTCCCGGTCCATGTCGCGCTCGATCTTTCACCGGATCAGGTCAAGGCCTACCGGTTGGCCGACAACAAGACGGGCGAACTGGCGGAATGGGACCTCGACATTCTGCCCATCGAACTGTCGGAGCTGCGCGACGCGGGTTTCGACATGTCGGTGCTGGCCTTCGACGAAAAGGAACTCGCGGGGTTCTTTGCGGCGCAATTGCAAAGCGGCGACGGGGATCCCGATCATATCCCCGAGCCGCCCGACGAACCGGTCACGCAAAAAGGCGATCTCTGGATACTGGGCGACCATCGTTTGCTGTGTGGCGACAGTGCGAGTGTTGTTGATGTCGATTATCTTATTGACGCAAATACAATACATATAACGGTTTGTGATCCGCCGTATAACGTGAAGGTCGAATCCCGCAGCAAGAACGCAATTGCGGCGGGATTATCGTCCTTCACGCCGACCCATCATCAGCAGTTCGACGCCGCGCGTTTGGGCCACGTCGAACCGACGACGAAAAAACTGCGGCCCAAGGACCGCCCTCTCGAAAACGATTTCGTTTCGGACGAGGAGTTTGACCGCCTGCTCGACGGCTGGTTCGGCAACATCGCGCGGGTCATGCAGCCGGGCGGGTCGTTTTATATTTGGGGCGGCTACGCCAACTTCGCAAATTACCCCGGCTTCCTTAAAAAACACAATCTTTACTTTTCACAGGCCATCGTCTGGCTGAAGGATCATCCGGTGCTCACGCGCAAGGATTTTCTCGGCGACCACGAATGGTGTTTCTACGGCTGGAAACTCGGGGCGGGCCACAAGTTTTATGGGCCGAACAATATCACCGATACCTGGAAGCTCTCGCGCGACCATGACGGAAACTGCGCCATCGGCGGCGGGGTGCGTTTGAATTTTCCCGACGGTTCGCGCATTGACGTCTTGCCGCCGGGCGACAAAAACAAGGTGCGCGAGGTCGAACTCCATGAGGACAGCGTTCAACTGGTCGGCATCAATCCGGTCAGCGACGTGTGGCGCGTCAAAAAAGTCAACCCGCAGCACATGGTGCATTTGACCGAAAAGCCCACGGAACTTGGCGTTCGCGCCATCCAATACTCGTCACAACCCGGTGAGAATGTGCTGGAACTCTTCGGTGGCAGCGGCTCGACGCTGATCGCCTGCGAAATGACGGGGCGCAAATGCTTCGCGATGGAAATTGATCGTTGGTACGCGGACGTCATTGTGCAGCGCTGGTCGGAATTCACCGGTCGCAAGGCGGAACTGGTCAGGAGGGGCAATGGCAACAACTGACGAATCGATTGTTTTGCAATGCGGCGATTGTACCACCTTGTTGCGGGATGTCGAGTCGGATTCGGTTGATCTTTGTATCACGTCACCACCATTCGCCGACGCACGTAAAAGCAGTTACGGCGGTGTTCCGCCTGACCAATATGTGAACTGGTTTCTGCCGATGAGTCGGGAAGTGTTTCGTGTCTTGAAACCAACCGGAACATGGATTTTGAACTTGAAGGAAAAGGTCGTCAACGGCGAACGGCACACCTATGTCATCGACCTGATCAAAGCCTTGCGTGAACAGGGCGGAATTTTCACGGAGGACTACGTGTGGGTAAAACCGAACTCGACTCCCGGGAAGTGGCCGAACCGTTTTCGCGACGCGTGGGAGCATTTGTTGCAGTTCAATAAGCAGAGACATTTCGCGATGTACCAGGACGCCGTGATGCAACCGCGTGCGGAAAACACGGCCAAGCGGGTCAGGCATTTGTCGGAGAACGACTGCCGCCGCATGAAATCCGCGACGGGCAGTACCTTCGGCAAGAACAACTCCCATTGGGTCGGGCGTGAGATGGTCTACCCAAGTAACGTACTGACGCTCGCGACCGAGACGAAAAACCGGGGCCACAGCGCCGTATTCCCGGAACGGCTGCCGGAGTTTTTTGTCAAACTCTTCACCTTGCCGGGCGACCTGGTGTTGGACCCGTTTTGTGGGAGCGGTACCGTCGGGTGTGTCTGCAAACGGCTGGGGCGGCGGTTTTTGGGGATGGAGATCGTTCCCGGTTATGTCGAGCTGGCCCGGGAACGCATCTTTTCTTCGTCTTAGGTTTCGGCGTCGTACTTTTTGGCGAGTCGGCGAAATTCGGCCTTGATCGTTTCCTGCGGGACGGCGTCGGTGATCCAGCCAAAACGTTTCCCATCATGGATCCGGGCGGCCCCTGCGCTCCAAGCCAAAAAACCCAAAAGCCGTTCACACTCGCTCTGGCCGGGTCCTTGCTTTTTCCAGCCTCCGGTCGGCGGGGCCGGTTCCCACTTCGGCGAACGTTTGCTGTTGACGGCCCGCTCCATGATGCCCAGGCATGTTTGTATCCAACCGACGATTTTCGTTTCGTTGAGCGATCCCGAAAAAACCCGGAATTCGACGGTATGCTGGCGGCTGTTGCGGTTGGCGAGGTTCGTGATGTTTAACGCATGGTAACGTTCGTGATCCATCTTTTCCTTCGCTTTGGGGGCGTCGCCGTGCTTGCGAATTCCCTTGCAGTAGGTCCCGAGCTCTCTTCGATGCGTTCCGGTGATGGCAAACAGTCCGCCCTCAAGGTAGGAGACAATCGAAAGCAGTCTTGCAAGGACGTCGGCGCCCCAGGATTCGTCAAATCCCAGATGTATGTGGCAACCGGTAGTCTCGTTCGGTGAGAACTGCAGTTCGCGAAGTTTTTTCAAAACCTCAATGACCTCTTTGATTCCCTCTTCCCCTTTGAGAACCGGGCTGACGATCTCGCAGGCCTGGTAGCCGCTGGGGGTTCGAATCGAAGCGTCGCGTTCAGCCTTCCAGCCGCGTGGCAGGAAGGGAATCTGTATCCCGTGGTGGTAGGCTCCGATTCGCATGTTGTGGTTGTTGAGAACTTCCGTCTTGACGACCGTTTCCAATTCGATTCCAAAGGTGTAATCTTGCGCGTTGGTCATGTCGGGGTCTTTCGTGCGAGGTGTTTGTGTTTCAGTGAACACGACACACACTAACCAGAAGCCCGCACGAGCCAAGCGCAATTCATCAAATGATGCGAAGAATTTTCATGATTTTCAAAATACTTTTCACTGATAAACGATTCACATAACACCCGGTCGAATGCCTACAAAACCACGCAATTTACGAATCATGGAAAGGCCAGAAATTTTCCAAATTCCCGCCGGACTCCGTGAAATGGACTTGGCCCGTAAAAAGAACGGATTACTCTGGACACGAAGAATGCTTCGTTTCAACCAATCCAATCAAGAAAGAACAATGACCCAAACGATCAAAAAAGAATTTGAACTTTTCTCACCGAAACACGGCAGCATCGTCATCGAAGGGATCGAATATCGCGATCTGGAAGAGGCGAGCCGGGCCATCACCGGGCTGTACGGCTTTAAGGCGGGGGTGGAGATTTTCGGACGCGCCTTCGTCCTGACGGCGGACGAGATCATCCGTTTCGCGCAAACGGGCCTGCCCTACACCCTCGGCGGTTGCAACAGCAAAGGAGTCTTTACGCTCCGCTGCCATGAGAACGGCCCGACCGAAAACGTCCGCTGGTTCGACCGCGGTGAAGCCGGGAACCATGAGCCGGACGAAGAATCCGATTCGCCCTTTGCTGACAGGTTCTTTCGATTCGACCGCGAACTGACGACCTTCACGCTGGGCGGCAGGCCGGAAGCGATTTTCACAAAACTGACGCCGCTGGATTTGAGCGGGCGCGATGTTTGCCGCATGCTGGACGCCGCCGACATTCGCGACCACGGCGGTCAGTGGTGCGTCGGTTTCTTCACCGAGCCGGTGGCCCTCGGGCGGCGGGTCTATCCCAAGGGCACGGTCGCCGTCTTTCAGGGACGAAGGCCGGGCAAACGCTTCGTTGTCTTTTCGGTCGCTCCGGGGGAATCGTCTCCGGACGGCGAATGAACGCCAAGCCGCGCATGTTTTTTTGCGCGATTCGCCCGTGCAAAAACTTCCCGAATTACCGCAAAACTTGGATGAATTTCGCTTGGCCCCAAAACCGTTTTGTGTCATATGGACATCCGTGAAGTCAATCAAACCCCTGTTTTTACGAGGTCAAAACCATGTCCGCCACTCATGATCATGAAAACTATCCCGGTGAAAATTCCGCCATTCTCACGCCCGCGCCCGTCGAGGACGCGTTCGGCTTTTACGGTACCGTCAAATCCATGACGGGCAGGGAGGAAATCGCCGTGGCGGTCTGGGACACGGCCAGCCTGATGCTTTCGACCTTGTTTGACGAAAACGACCCGGCGGTGGTGCGCAACTTTTTGCGAAGTCGTTACGGACGCAAGGTGGCGGATCACGTGACCTTTTTCGCGAGGCCGGGGGAATACGAAAACCTCGATGTCATGCACGAGGCGGTGCGGTCGGCCATCACGGACGTCGACGTTCGCGGGCGCCTGATCTGGAAGAAATGGTTTGAGGAAATCCGCGCCGTGACGCTCAGCGGCGAATGGGTCGATTGACCGTCCGCTTCGGCAGGGAAGCCGTTTCTTTTATCGCGCCGCGAAGAGCCCCCGACCCGCTTTGACGAAACGGGCGTCTTTGCCCTTGGCAGCGATCTCCCGGGACATGGCCGAATGCAGCGTGAAGTGCGGCGTCACGCCGGACGTGGCGGTGTATTTCTTTTGGACGGCGCGTTCGACGATCTGTTGGCAGGTCATCGGCTTTCGGGCGTCCCGCAGAATTTTGTGGGCCGCCTCCAGAAGCGTCAACCCTTGTGGCGGCATAGGAGGTCGCCTTTTCTTCGACTTGCGATCCTGGGGTAACGGGGTCGCGTCAGCGGGCATTTTTATCGCGGGTGCTTCTTTCTTTGAACGCCGGTTCGGCTGGACCGTTTTCGCATACTCCGCCAAATCGTGATCACAACACTCACGTAACAATTGTTTTTCGCTTCTCACGAAAACGACGCGGCCATGTGTCAGACTGCGTGCCAACCAGACGCCGTTCTCCTTTTGCGATTCAATCCGAACCGGCATCTCCATCTTGTTGAATCGCGCGATGTAGCAATTCCCAATTTTCAACATGACGAACCTCCGTATCTCACGATAAGCGGATCGGTTCCAAAGTCAAGGACAAAATTATCATGTCAAAGGACAAACTCGATATTGCCGCCATGTCGCCGGGCGACCTGGCGACGCTGTTATCCCAGTCGCTGCGGCGTCCGATCTCCGGGGATCAAATCCGCGAAATCGCCGCCGCCGGAAAACTTTTGAATGAAAACGGCATCAATCTCATTGAATTTACAGCATTTTTAGCAAACGAGGTCAACTTTGGCACAACCAATTAACCCGCAATCGCTCAAGCCCGCCGAGCTGATGCGCATTTTGAACACGGCGGGGCGCGGTACGGTACTCACGGAGACGCGTTTGCGCCGGCACCGCAACCGCGCCGGGTACGCCATCGGCGACGACAAGACGATCAACCTGTTCCGTTACGCCGCGTGGCTGACGCTGGAATACTTCCGCCCGAAGGCCGAGCCGCAGGACTACGCCGAAAAGAAACGTTTGCAGACGATCCGCAACGCCGAGGAAGTCCGGGCGGCGCAGGATATCGGTGAACTGCCGGAGATCGCCAATCCCGAACGCCGGGAGATGGCGATGAAGTCCTTTCGCGTGTTTTGCGAATCGTATTTCCCAGAAATCTTTTACCTGCCGTGGTCCTATGATCACTTGCGGGTGATCGAGAAGATCGAAAAGGCCGTGCTGCACGGGGGACTGTTCGCGCTGGCCATGCCGCGCGGCAGCGGAAAGGCTCTCGCCCTCGATACACCGATCTTTACGACGCGTGGCTGGTCGACGATGGGCGAACTGAAAGTCGGCGACCGTGTGTTCGACGAAAACGGCAGGCCCTGCCGCGTGACCTTCGCGACGGAGGTGCAATACAACCGCCAATGTTTTGAAGTCCTGTTCAGCGACGAAGAATGCATCACCTGCGACGCGGAGCATTTATGGACGGTGTACGACGTCGACTCGCATCGCAATCCCCTGACGATCACGACGCGGGAGATGTTTTATCGCGATATGCGAATACCGAAAATATTCCTGCCCCGGGCTTATCCCCATTTCCAGGACAGGTATGTTTTTGCCGTGGCCCCCACGGCTTCCGTTCCGGTGCGCTGCATTCAGGTCGATTCGCCAAGCCGCCTTTATCTGGCCGGTCGCAACATGGTGCCGACACACAATACGGTGTTATGCCAGACGGCGGTGGTTTGGGCCTCATTCATTGGCGCCGTGCCTTTCGTTTGTCTCATCGCATCCAGCGCCAGCAGGTCCCGCGATCTTTTGGAGAACATCAAGGTCTGGCTGGAAACGAACCCCCTGCTCAAGGGCGATTTCCCGGAAGTCTGTTATCCGATCCAATGCCTGGAACGCATCACCAATCGCCAGAAAGGACAAAAATATCGCAACGAACCGACTCGCATCGAGTGGAACGTCGACAAGGTGGTGCTGCCGACGATTGAAGGTTCGGCGGCAAGCGGCGTGGTGATTTCGAGCAGCGGCATGAAAGGTTCCGACATTCGCGGCCAGAATCATGCCCGCGCCGACGGTCAGGTGGTGCGTCCGCAACTCGTGCTGATCGACGACCCGCAGACGTCGGAGTCGGCGTGGTCGGAATCGCAATCGAAGCATCGGGAAGGGATTCTGGCCGGTGACGTACTTGGCATGGCGGGGCCGGGCAAAAAAATCGCGGGACTCATGGCTTGCACGGTTATCAGGCCGGATGACATGGCCGACCGTATCCTGGACCGGGACAAGCACCCGGAATGGCAGGGGGAACGCACGAAAATGGTTTATATGTTCCCCACGAACGAGAAGTTGTGGGCAAAGTATGCCGAACTGCGCGGTGATTCCTTGCGCAACGACGGGGATGGAGGCGTGGCGACGCGTTTTTACGAACAGAACCGCGAGGCGATGGACGCCGGTTCGCGAGTCGCGTGGCCGGAACGTTTTAACGACGACGAAATCTCCGGGCTGCAACATGCGATGAACCTGAAAATTCGGGATGAAAATGCGTTCATGTCGGAATATCAGAACTCGCCGATTTTGGAAAAACTGGGCGAGGAGATGCTCACGTCCGATCAAATCGCGGAAAAAACCAACGGTTATGATCGCGGCGTCATCCCGCTCGACTGCAATCATGTCACGATGTTTATCGACGTGCAGCAAAAGGCGCTCTATTGGCTTTTGGCCGCTTGGGACGGTTGTTTCAACGGATACATTTTGGATTACGGGACATGGCCTGATCAACAGCGTCCGTATTTTACCCTGCGCGACATTCAAAAGACGCTGGCCGTGGCGACGCCCAACAGCGGAATGGAAGGGGCGATTTACGGCGGTCTCGAAAAATTGTGCGAGGAGCGGCTGAATCGTGCTTACTATCGCGAGGATGGCGTGGAAATGCGCGTCAATCAATGTCTCATCGACAGCAATTGGGGGCAAAGCACCGACGTCATTTACCAGTTCTGTCGGCAGTCGCAACATGCGGGCATTCTTTTCCCGTCGCACGGAAAATACGTCGGCGCGTCGAGCATTCCCTTCGCGGAGTATGCGAAAAAACGCGGCGACCGCGTCGGGCACCACTGGCGCATCCCGAACACGGCAGGCAAACGTCAGGTGCGACACGTTTTGATCGACACGAACTATTGGAAATCTTTCGTTCACGCCCGTTTCGCGGTGAACATGGGCGACCCCGGCAGTCTTTCTTTGTTCGGGCACGATCCAAAAGTCCATACCATGCTCGCCGAGCATCTCGTTTCGGAGTATCGGGTGCAGGTGACGGCCAACGGGCGTACCGTCGACGACTGGACA
>JAVBQX010000298.1:0-12855 GCA_031548645.1 Thermoguttaceae bacterium | reverse complement strand
GAATTCAAACCGGAATGGTTCGACATCAACAGTGACGCGACCCCGGAAAACGACCTGCTGAAAACAGGAGAAACGCCCAATCTCGGCAACTACGGAATTTGATCTTCCGTCCGGCGATTCAAAGGTAGGGCGGTCACGCCGTGACCGCCGCCTCCATTCCGGCTGTTGTTTTGACGTACCGCCGCCGTCTACAACGTGCTGATCGATTTGCCGGAGCGGATTTTTGAGAGGAACGCCGGTTCGAGGCCGAAACTGACGCCCCAGACGTCGCGACTCCAATCGTAGTTGGCGCCGATCTTGACGAGGAAGACTTCGCCCTTGCGATACAGCGCGAGATTCTGCCCCATGAAATGGCCTTCGTTGACGTCGTAGGACGTCGAGTAGTTGGCCGACCATTTCTCCGAAAGGTTGTACGCGACGCTCCCGTTGAGATAGGTTCGAGAAAACGGCCCGTCGAGCCGGTCGGCGCCGAGGTAAAGGCTGCCGCGGTCGGGCCGGTTCAACATGCCGCCGAACCGCACGATGGTCTGCCCGCTGTTGAACGTGTCGAACAGCCCCGACGACAACAGGGTGAAACGGTCGCCGACGTGCCAGCGGAAATCGTAATCGAGCATGCCGATCCTTTCGCCGAAATTCTGCTCCTTCTTCGGGTAGAGGTTGAGCCCCGCGTCGAGCGTGATCCAATCGATGATGCGCCGGCGGTTGGTCGGGCCGCGTTTCGTCTGCCAGGTCTGATTGAAATAAAAGCGGCACAAGGTCAGGTCGTCGGCCAGCTCCGTGCTCGGCGAGGTGATCCAGTTGCCCAGCCCCGAACGGATCGCGTAAGAGCGTTCGTCGTACAGCAGCGGAATCGCGCCGTTGAAGGTCGTGACCGAATAGCGCCGCCGATAGTCTTCCGTCGAGCGGTCGTCGATGGCGTCGTACATGATCAGTCGATCGTAACCTTCGTTGACCGACGTGTAGGAAAAATCGAAGCCGGTGTTGACCTTGTGGGCCAGCCCGTTGACGTACAGCGTGCGGCTCGAATAATTCGGGTTGACCTTCCAGAATGGGAGATTGGCCCGGAATCCGGCCGTCCCCATGAGGCGGTCGACCGAATCGCCGTAACGGTCTTTCCCCCAATGGGCGTATTCCCCCATCAGGTAGGGCACGCACTTGACCGGCCCGAGATTGAAAGGCATGTCGATTTCGTGACGTGTCGAAAAGACCTCGCGGGTCGCTTTCAGCGTGTCGACGGAACGGAACGGATCATCGGGGTCGAGCGTGCTGCCGGGCGCGACTTCCCAATCGAGATAGCGGAACATGGCGCGATCGGCGGGGTCTTCGGGGGCGGTCAGCGTCTCAAACCCGCGCAGGCCGATGTGCGTGTGCTCGTACCAGGTGAAGCGGTCGCCGAACGAATTGCTGAACGGCGAATAACCCAGCGTGAAATGGTCGAGCCGCGGCAAGGAAGCGCGGCGGTCGTAAAAATCCTCAATCGTGTAATCGGCACGCACTCCGAGCGATTGTGCGCCTTCCGTGCGTTTCAATTCGAGCGAGGTCGTCTCGTCCTTGAACGTGTCCCATTCCTTCTCGAAATACTGCTGCAGGAAGTTGCGGTCGCTCGAAACCCCCAGTTGGGCGCTGAGCAACCAGCCGTTTCCGAACAGTTTGCCGAAGGGTTCGTTATTGAAATACTGCCGGTGCTGCCAGAACGCGCGGTAACGGTAGTCCGTTTCCGGGTCGAGTTCGCGTCGCCCCAGCCCGAGGTTGTCGGTGCCCCGGTCGTAAATGCCCCAGTAATCGGCCAGCCCGGCCGCGGGCGTCGCCATGCCGCAAACCGAATCGCGGTTGTAGGTAAACTGCGCCCCGTGCCCGAGCCCGCGCTCGCTGAGGTAGTCGAGGTTGAGGTCGAGCGCCGTGCCGTCGGGGGCGTTACGAATGTTGAGCAGTTGATACAGGTTCCAGCGCGTGCGGGCCTGGTGGCCGAACACGTTGTCGTGATAATACTCCGCCCGACGGAGATACATGACCGGCTCTTTCGCGTTGAAGGCCAGCCAGGGCCAGTAAAACACGGGCACACCGCCCACGTTGATGACGTTGTGTTCGGCGACGACGTATTGCCGGCGGTCCGTGAACATCGGCAGACCGGTCTGCGAATCGTAAACAGGGTTGATTTTTTCCTCGTATTGGATATTTCGCGAACCGACGAAGAAGCTCGGCTCGCCGTTCATGCTGGTCGTCACGATGCTGTTTTGAGCGGAAAACGAGCCGGGGCCCGTCCGCTGGATCGTATCGGCCATGAAACGGAGGTTGCCGTCATACTGCTCGACCGGCGTGATGACCTCGGCGTCGAGAATTTTTCCGACGGCATTTTTGACGTCGTAATACATGCGCTTGGCGTAAATGACGCGTTCGCCTTCACGGAAGACGATATTTCCTTCGAGGTACAATTCAAGGTCGACGTTCTCGATACTGACCTGTTCGCCGGTCGCCCGTTGGCGTTCGTACAGTTCCAACAGGTTGACCGTCCAGCCGACGACGCGGTCTGCCGAAATGTCGATCGTGTCGCCCGTCATGAAATTGTTGCGCCGCAGCCCGCTGATGACGATGTTGACGCCGCGTTCGATGATGAATTTACTCTGGTTCGTTTCGGGGAAATGCAGCACCTGCATACTCGACGGCGTTTCGCCCCGTGAGGAAAATGTAAGCCCGAGGATTTCCCCGGAACCGCTGTCGGCCAGTGCGTTGCCGCCGGAAAGTGCCGACGCGGTCGTGTCCGACATGCGCCGGAACGAACGCGTGTTGATCGCCGCCGGGCGACGGGCCAGTATAGCACGGTGATACAAATCGGGCAATTGCTGGATTTCCGGAACGTGTTCGCTGATCATGACGTCGATTTCGGCGCTGGTCGCAAGGTTGCCGACCCAGTGGTGGTCGCCCATGACGCCGCCGGCGCTGCCGCCGATGATTTCGATGGTCGGAGCCGCCTCGCCGGGCCCGCTTTCGAGATAGACGCTCAACCGCCGCACAGTGCCGGTTCCCGACGCCGGCGTTTGCTTTTCCCAGATCACCGCCCGCGGAGCTTCGAGCAGGTCTTGTCCCTGTTTGATGCGACAGCCTTTGTCGATAATGACAACCGTTTCGCCGTCGATGGTCGTTTTGATGCCGCGCGTGCCCAAGACGGTGATGGGGTCGCCGACGGTTTGTCCCGAATACAAAAATTTCGACGCCCCCGACGTGTCGGCCGGGAGACCGTCCGTGTTCATGAGGCGGACCTGATCGGCCTTGACGGAAAAATCGCCCGCCGCGCTCCCGACGACCGACGAAGGCAACTGCCCGCCCGAGTTGCCGAGCCGGGGAACCGGAATCGCGCTCATGGTGGGAGCGTACGACGGGATCGAATCAAAAACCGACGGTTGGTTTTCGTTGAAGCCGGGCAGGTTGATGTTGGCCACATTCTGCGGATGACTTGCCGGCGTGTAACTCGGCAGCAGATTGGACAGGTTCGGATGCGGGAAACGTCCCGATGACGCTTGGTTTGACGAATTGCCCGGCGCTGCGGTTACGGTCGTGTTGACGTTGGCCGAACCGGCCGATGTGGAGTCGGTGAGAACGACCGGCGTTCCGCTGGGCAATTCGACCGATTGGCTGGGGTTTTGGGCAAGGATAGGGGAATGCAAAAAGATCAAACTTGCTAATAGGGCAAGCGAAAATTGGCCAATTCGGAAAATATTTCGGGCGATTTTGCGCGCAGATTCACCCCGCGACGCCAGAAAGGCTGCGTCTGTTGATGTCAAAAGCGGATTTCGAACCGGCGAAATGTAAATCAAAAGATGTCTTTTCGAATGAGTAATTCTTTTGAAAACAATTAGTTACGTACATTGAAACGCATCGTCCCGGCGCGAAACGGCAGTATCCGCCCCAAAGACGCGGGGGGATTATGAGAAATTTAGAGAAATTTTGCAAGATTAATTCAAGAAAAGCAGAGAAAGTTTTTTCGGATGGCTTTTCTTGTTTACATGAGAAATCAATTCAGGGCAGAGATACAGTACAAGCTATCGAATTGATGTTCAACAAATACTAATATTTTTGAAAGCGCCAAAAAAGTGATTGGAAGCGTGACGGAGATTTTTGAAAATAAGATTCAATAAAGCAGCAAATAACAATTTTTTTCAACAGAATAACCAAACGACCAAACAAGAACAACCAAAACCTAACTCCTTCACAGTTGATTTTGATCGTTCTCGAGTTTTTTTCACTCGGCTTTGCTTATAGATTACTCAACTGCTCTTTTTTCTCTTTTATCAACGCGTTCCGGCTTAAAATCAGTTACAATGTCGTAATTAAAGACATTTTTCTTGCCTTTCAAGACCTCGAACTCAATTTTACTTCCCATGTTAAATTCATCGGGAACAAGTTTCACAGAATACTCATGGCCAATATCTGTTTCATTGGTGGCGTAGGTATTTGTTCTTTTGTCGAAAGCGGCGGTAGCATGGATTCGCACAATATATTTCCCGGGCTTAACACCATCTTGCCCAGTCAATAAATATTTGCCTGTCATGATTTGTCCGGATCCCCCAGCGGTATGATCTCCGTCAACTGGATCAAAACGAATTCCTGACCCGCCTTCAAGAGGTTTTCCATTGAGCGTTATTGTCCCACTGACATCTTCTCTGCCATCAGGATTGGTTTTTTTTGTACATCCCTCCGTGACAAACAAAACCATAAAAATGAGTAGACACACTTTCCACAATTGCATGTCAAATTTTTTCATATGTCATATTCTCCAATTATATTCTAAAAATGTACAAAAAAACCATGCCACTTTAAAAATGGCATGGAGGAACAAAAAATCACAAACGTATACTATGGAACGTTGACCGATTCACCGCCACTCGCAGTACCCAAGGCACGCCAGTTGCGTCTTTCTACTGTATCGCTGAAGAATTGAACACTACCGTCACCAAGCCCTGCATTGACGCCACCAGTATGGTAACTTCTTGCAGAAAGTCGCACGCTGTAGTCAGGGCTATTCGCATTTTCCCAAATGCAGGGGCAACCTTTGGTGAGTGTATTGGTAGAAATATGGCAATAAGCGGAAACCATCAATTCATCAGGATTCCTGGAGTTGGGCTCATAATAAGTGGAAAAGAACGCCGAATCCGTTCGATAGACCCCACCACGAAAATCGCTGTTAGCTGCGCTATGGTCGGTGCTACTTGCCGTTTGGATCAATTCGGAAAACAGAAGCGTATTGGAAAGGCCATCAGAAGCGGCGGAAATCGGCATTCCCCCAAGCCCCTTTGCAAAATTCGCCGCTCTCGCTGCAATTTCAGCATCACCCGAAAGGCCAGCACCAACGTCTTTTGCTCCAAACAAGGCGCCCTGTGCATTCAGAGAATCCGCAGGGTCCCCACCGGTTCTCTTCAAACCGAAATAATTGTTGGCCAACCAGTTAGTAACTTTAGCGTTACTCATGTAGTCGTACGGCCCAATTGCTGTTTGACCGCAGCACGCAACGTAGTTTGTCTTGGGCCATATATACGCACCACCAGGTCCTGCCGTATAGAAATTTTCTTGCGGACTTGTGGGACAGTTTAAGTAACTGATTCGTTCCCGCCAGTTATAGATATTTTGCATACGTGCATAGCGACCGCCTTCGGTATTATTGTCCGGTTCAGTATATTCGGATGTCGAACCATAAACATAGTCGCCACCGGTAGCAGCCGATCCTTTACCATAACCGCAATAAGTCGAGATGTTCATCCTGCTATATCTCGCTTGCTGCTCAATATATGGAAGAATGAAAGACGCCCAAGTCTGGAAGTTCCAGTCACGACCACCCAGAGGGAGTCTTGATTGATTTGCATCGACGAAGTTATGGGAAGCCAAACCGAGCTGCTTGAGATGGTTCGTGCACTGCATTCTTCGTGCCGCTTCGCGGGCGGCTTGGACGGCGGGGAGCAAAAGGGCGATCAAAATACCGATGATCGCAATAACAACAAGAAGTTCAACCAATGTGAAGGCGAGTAGACGGCCCTCTCTCCCCAATTTGACAAATCTAGCAATTTTCATAAAAAACCTTTCTGAAATTGTGACACTGAAAAAACTAATAAACGTGAAATTATCATTACTCCACACGAGAGTATTCCGCCACAGTAATATAGTATCGATATTATATTGTCTGTTTTCCACTATTTCAAGTGCGCCCTCGCAATTTTTACACGAAACGCTTTTTTATTCAACGATATTCAATCACGGTAATCGAATTTCTGTGTCGCCAGCAGACGCTTTTGCAAAGCTCCGGTTGGAGATATAATGGTTCCACATTTTTCCGGTTCGCAATCCCGGAGTCCTTAAGTATAATTGAGCGTAATGAATTACAAATTGATCGTGTATCAATCAGGAAAGTTTCGAACCCATGATCGCAAAAGACATAAAGCGTGGTGATGTTGTTGTTTATAACGAATCGCCTTGTATCATTGAAACCGTCAGTGTTCAGACTCCCTCGGCTCGGGGTGCGGCGACTTTGTACAAATACAAGGCCAGAAATCTAATCACAAAACAAAAGGTCGACATCACGCTCCGCGGCGGCGATTCGCTCAAAGACGCCGATTTTCAGAAACGGGAAGTCAAATATATGTATTCCGATGCGGATTCCTGTTATTTCCTCGATCAGGCGGATTACAACCAATATGCCCTTCCGTCGCCGGACATTACCGAAGAAATGCAGTATGTGACCGAGAATCTGGAAGGAATCCGCGTGCTGATTTACAACGAGGAATGCGTCGGCCTGGAAATTCCGGCCACGGTCGAGTTGAAAGTCACGCAATGCGACCCCGCCGCCCGCGGAAATTCGGCAACCTCGCGCGCGAAACCGGCGACGCTTGAAACCGGCATCTCGGTGCAGGTGCCCGAATATCTCGAAGAAGGCGAAATCATCAAGGTCGACACGCGAACCGGATCCTACCTCAGCCGTGCGAAATAGTTCGCGTTTTTCAGGCCCCTTGTCGCATATCTGAATTAATATGTTGTCAAACCATCGTTTTTCCCGACCTTGAGGTGTCCATTGATTTCCGTTATCGCCCGATTCGTCCGCTGGACCGGCGTCGCCCTGCTCGGCGTCACGGTTTTGATCGCCCCCTGGTGCCTCGGGAGCATTCACGCATCGGTTCAGCAATGGTTGTTTCTTGGCGTCACGCTCAGCCTGATTTGCGCCCTTGTCACGCTGCTGGTCGACGGCCAAACGCGGTGGAAATTCCCCCTTTTACTTGTCCCGATCCTGCTCTTGCTGCTGCTTGTCGGGCTGCAACTCCGTCCGCATGATCACGCGACGCTGCTCAAACGTTCGCCGAAAGTCGCCGAACTTCGCGAGCTATTGCTGCCCGCCTCCGATTCGTCGGAATACGCGTTTACGAAAGAAATGGTCCCGGATGTGCAATCCAGCACGGACCCGGCGCCGACCAGCATCTATCCGGCGGCCACGCGACACCAGCTTTCCCTGTTCGTTTTGGTCGTTTCGGCGTTTTACGCGACCACGGTTTTGTTCCGGGACAGGCTCGCGATTATTCTTTTCGGGATGGCGGCGGCCGTCAACGGCAGTGCCCTGGCCCTGCTCGGAATCTTCATGCGTTTAAATCCCCAGAGGCCGGTTTTCTTCGTGCTGAACAATAACGGTGGAACATTCAGCACCTTCCTCAACCGGAACAACGCCGCAGGCTATCTCGGGATGTGCCTTGGACTGGCCGCGGTTTTCCTGCTCTGGTATTTCTTTCGAACGGATCGCGAAATCGAAGACAGCCATCGTTGGGACAAGCGATTCGAACGCGCCTACATGACCTCGAAGCAGATATTCGCCTATAAACTTTCCCGCATGTTGTCGGGCGGCGTCCTGTCTTGGGCGCTTTTGGCCGCCGTCTTGGCCACCGGAATCCTTATTTCCATGTCACGTGGCGGCAGTCTCGCCATGGCGGTTGCGATATTGATCGTCGCCCTTGTCGTTTTTGCCACCCGCCGTTTCAAGTTATCAATTCTCGCTTTTTTCGTGATCGGGCTCCTGGGGTTGACGCTGATTTTCTGGGTTGGAATGGACGAACGGGTGTATCATCGCCTTGAAAGCATTTTCACCGGCGACAACACCGGGCGTCCCCGGAACTGGTCCAATGCCATCGACACGGCCCGCGATTTTCAATGGCGAGGGTCGGGATTCGGAACCTACCAGTATGCAAACCTTTTGAATGACGAGTTTTCCAAGATCAACCAGGTTTTCGTCCGGGCGGAAAACCAGTACATCGAGTTTTTTCTCGACCTTGGCGTTTGGGGGCTTTTGCTCCTCCTGGCGTGCCTTGCCGTCAGTATCGCACTCTGCTGGCGATTGATCTGGCAGCGTCATGACGATTGGCTTACCGCCCTGGGGAGCGGCCTGTTGATCGTCATCCTGACGCAGGCTGTCGCCTCGTTGTTCGATTTCGGGCTTTGCATCACGGCCAATTCCCTGTTGTTGGCCGTTTGCTGCGGAATCCTCTGCGCAGTCGTCGTTTCCCGAAAACGGAAAAACGACAATGCGGCCCCGGCGGCGACCTGGTTGAACCACGTTCAACGCGGCGTCCTGCTGGCGACGGGTTGCCTGTTCCTCGTTCTGTTGAACATGGGTCACAAGGAAATCCGGAAAATTCACCGCATTGATCTTGCGACGGAACGACTCGCCAAAATCGACGACTATCGCTCCATCGCTTCGGACGAATTGAACGCAGCCCTTGCGGAGATGGACGCCGCGGTTCAGGATCGTCCCGATGATGCGGTCGCAAGCCGGGCGCTGGCCGAAGCCCGGATCAACGCTTATCGCCGCGCCGTCTATCTTGACCTGCTTGCCGTTTCCGGTTCACGCATGTCGGAAGATGATATTTGGGCCGCGACCTCGCTCATCTCCACGCATGCCAGCGTGGGCCGTTTGCGACGCATCGGCATCAAAGGCCCGATCCAGGTCGCGCGTGAACAACCCGCCGTTGACGAATATCTTCGACCGGCATTCGTCAACCTGGCGCGTTCGCGGCAGTCGAACCCCATGGCCGTCGGAACGCATTTCATGATCGCGGAACTGGTGCCTCTTCTCGACAAGGATGACAGGCAACGGGAATTTGAACAGCGGGCCATCGAACGCATCACGGTTGTTGCGCCCTTGAGTGCCGCCGCCTGGTATGAAACAGGAGTTTTGGAGCGAAATCTGGGGCATTCGGTCGAAGCCCGCGCTTGCTGGAAACACAGCCTCACGTTGTCTCGTTTGTATCTGGCGCCAATCGTGCAGATGACCAAAGGAGATTTGCGGGGCGCCAATGCCGCCACCGTGTTCCAGGAAACGTTTCCCGATTCTCCGGAGTTGTACCTGACCCTGGTCAACTGGCATTTTACCCAACGACTGACTCCGGATTTTTACGAAGCGGCGTTGGAAAGGTTGAAATACTCCTGTGAAACGGCCGTCGACGTTCCCGAAGCGGAACTGCACTATTATCGCGGACGTTACGAGTTGATGATTGGGCAGTACGAATCCGCCATACGGGAATTGAATGCCGCCTGCATGTTACGGCGGACAAACCACGAATGGCGTTATTACCTGGCACAGGCCTATTACCAGAACCGACAATTCAAGGATGCGGAACGGGAAATCAAACTGGCCCTGTTTTACTTGCCGGGGAATAAGACATACATGAAGTTGCAAAACGATATACGAAAAGCCATGTAAATGAATGTCTCCCGGCAGGGATTCTGATGTTGACACGGCGTCGGTAATTGCGATAATACACCATGAGGAATTTTGTCGCGCCAATTCCAGTCACCATCCCGGGAATATCGTGGCTGCTTAAATACCCCCCCCGCTTTCAACGCCGCATACTTCGCCAACGCAGAAGATTGCGAAAAAAATGCCGTTTATCGTCATTGGCGAAGTGAGCGATCCACCGGATGTGTTTAAAATTATTCGCCAGCACAATAATCGGATCACATGAGCAAGAATAAGCTGAAAATCCGCAATCAAATCGAAACTGAACATGTGCCGTCCCCCGTCACGCCGCAAGGCGATGGACCGTCGGAACTGCAAAAAACGCTGTATTTCGTCCGTGAAATCGTCGAGACTTTTGCCATCGCGTTTGTCCTGGCGTTTTTGTTCCGCACTTTCGAGGGCGAACTGTTCAGCATTCCGACCGGGTCGATGGCCCCCACGTTGATGGGACGACACAAGGACTACAATTGCCCCGAATGCGGTTTTCGTTACACCATCAGTGCCAGCGAAGAATTTAACGCGACCCAAAACGCGTACACCAACCGGGTTATTTTCGGCGGAACCTGCCCCCAGTGCCGCTACACGGCCTACATCGGGCCGGACAATCCCCAAGACAGGAATTATCCGTCTTTTCGCGGGGACAATATTCTCGTCAACAAATACACGCTGGATTTCCGCAACCCCAACCGCTGGGAAGTCACCGTCTTTCGCTACCCCGGCGATCCGCAAACCAGTTTCATCAAACGCATCGTCGGCCTGGAAAATGAAACAATTTCGATTCACAACGGCAACGTTTACGTTCAAAAAGGCGGGGAATCCGCCTCGGAAATCGCCCGAAAACCCGCCGACCGGTTGCGGGCCATGCTGCAGATGGTGCATTGCAACGACTACATGAAACCCGAGTTCGTCGCGGGCGGTTTCCCAACCCGGTGGCACACGGAACCGCGTTTGACGGTTTATACTTCTGGCGGACAGCCCGGCAATGGAAACGGGAATCTCTTTCCGCAAGCATCGGCGATCACACATTTTGAAAACGACGTGCAACAATCCCCCGGGGCATGGCTGACGGAGGACAATATCTCCTTTCAATCGACGCCCACTCCGGATTTTACGTGGCTGAATTACCGCCATTGCATTCCGACGACTGAAGACTGGAACCGCTACAAATTGGGTGAGCAGAACCCGCAGTCCAACCCCATTCCGCCGCAACTGATCACCGATTTTACGGCCTACAATACTTTCCTTTGGCGACGCACCGCCGGCGCGGCTGAAGGCGGCAATAATAATGACCCAGGTAATGAAACGCACATCTTTTCACGAGATGTTTTGCGCGACGAAAAACGGGAAACCGAATACGCCTGTCGGCCGCAAGTGCATGATTTGGGCGTCAACTGGGTGCGTGATCTGGCTCTGGAATGCGAATTATCGGTCCAAAAACCAACGGGCGAGGTCGTTCTGGAGCTTGTCGGGGGCGGTGTCGCCTTCGATTGCATTCTCAACGTCGAAAAAGGAACGGCTTCCCTCCGCATTCCCGGCGTACCGGAATTCAAACAAATTGAAACGGAAACGCCGATTCGAGGAACCGGCACCTGGCGGGTGATGTTCGCCAACATCGACGATCAGTTGCGGCTTTTCGTGGATTCGCGGGAAATTTCGTTTCCGGAACACAATGGCATGTACGATCTTCCGGCGGATCGTGGGCCGACCGTTCGCGATTTGACCCCCGTGGCCATTGGCGCTAAAAACGCCGAAATCGCGGTCGATCACCTGACGGTGTGGCGCGACATTTATTATATTGCCGTTCAGGGTGGAGAAAATTCGTCGACTGATACAATCGGGGAAAACTTCGGAATGGGAAGCGAAGAGTCCCTGCGGCGTTCGATGTCCGACCCTTCACGATGGCACACTTTCGGTCAAACCCGCGTCTTTTCATGGACCCTGGAAAAAGGCCAGTTTTTCGCGCTCGGGGACAATACGGCCCAAAGCAGTGACAGTCGTTTGTGGGGAAAGAACGACAATATCCACAGCTTTTACGTCCCGGAAAAATTTCTCGTCGGCGAGGCTCTTTTCGTGCATTGGCCGCATGGAAATCCGATTCCCGGAACGAAATTGAACATCGTGCCGGAACCCAAGAAAATGCGCTTTATTCATTGACGGGGCTTGCCCAAACCAGCGGCCCCGGCTAAAATGCAGTCGCGAAATGTGGTGCGGCTGTCCGCTTTCGACGCAATGTCCCGCGACCGGCGTTGAAACGGAAGAATCGCACCGAAAACCATTTGCGCCCTTAGTGTAGCGGTAACACGGCAGCTTCCCAAGCTGCAATTGAGGGTTCGACTCCCTTAGGGCGCTTTTTCTGTTTCTTGCGGCGAATTCACATCCATAATGTGTGCTTTCAATCTCTACCGACCGCAACGGCGAAGGCCACCGCGTGTGAACCGCAATGCGAGATGCTGATTTGAATTTCCGCGATGCCTTTTTCCCGGGCGATTTCCGCCGCGGCGCCGGTCAGGTTGAGATACGGCTTGCCGCCCGGTTCGTTGAGAATCTCAATGTCCCGCCAGGTGATGCCCGCCGACCAGCCGGTGCCGAGCGCCTTGAGCACCGCCTCCTTGGCCGCCCAACGGCCGGTGTAATGCTCGGCTGACTGCCGCCGCCCCCGCGAACAATACGCGTTTTCCGCATCGGTGAAAACGCGTTCGGCAAACGATTCCGGATGCCGTTCCAGCATTCGGGCGATCCGGCTGCATTCGGTGATGTCGGTTCCGATCCCGATCAAACGCATGATACCGCCTGTCTTCGTTTTGGTTGGACGTATTTTGTTCGGAAACTGCCGAAAGGTGGCCGACCGATCTCCGAGCGGTCGGGGCGGCGACAGCCGACAGTGCATGATTTCGGGACATGGTCGTCGAGTACGACGACGTAGTACATAGTTATCGAAATAAGGTTCGTTTGTTTTGGCAAAATACAGGAATTGTCCCGTAGGGACAAGATATTGGTAGATTGAACGATCCCCCTGTTTTTATGCAACCCCGCAGGGGTTGGACATATCATCGGCGCAAATTCAATTTGTGCAACCCTTTCAGGGTTGATGGTTG
>JAVBQX010000234.1:0-9528 GCA_031548645.1 Thermoguttaceae bacterium | reverse complement strand
GGCGGCGTGCCCGGGGCACGACCGGCGGGTTCGGGCTCCTTGATCGATTCGATCAGCTTTTTGACAATCCGCTGCGAAGCGACCGTGTCGACGAGCATAAAAGCGTTGCCCTGCAGGTCGATCACCTGGGAATTCATTCCCAGAAAATACTTCAGTTGCTCGTCAATCGTCTTGCGGTCACGCCGCCCGAGTTGATAGGTGACGGCCACGAATTCGAAATTCGCCTTGCGCTCGTCGAGGTCTTCCGGCTTGAGTTTCGGCAGGTAATACAGCGGAATGTGCGGCTGTTTTTGCAAATTGAACAGGATCAGCAGGTTGTCCGAACGCACAAGCGTGTACCCGCGCGCCTGCAAAACGCTGTTGAGCTTGTCAAGCGCCTCGGCGGGCGAATATTCCTTGCGGTCGGCGTAGCTGAACGTGCCCGGGGGGGGCGCCTCGCCCATGATCAACTGCAAACCCAGTTGATTGGCGAACCAGGTGAGCACCTCGGCCCAGCTTTGATCCTTGAAAATGATGACAATCGTCTTTTCGTGAATGACCTTGAGCCAGTTCACCTGCTGTTCGGGGGTGAGCACGGCTTTCAATTTCGCTTCGTTCTCCACCCGAATGCCGTCCCATTGATCTTGCGGCGCGTCTTTCAGCTTTTGCGACCGCTCGACGATCAGCGATTGCACCTTGGCGATCTGTTCGTCGCTCAAGCCCATGCGCGTCGCGATCTCCGGATTGGCCAGCATGGTAAAACTTTCGTCCGGCTTGGTGGAAGCGACCGCTTGCGGCACACTGCGTTCGGCCGGCGGCGGTCCGCCGATTTCAAGCGGGGCCGGAGCCGCAGGCGTATTCTGCGACGCAACAGGTTGCCTTTGCGGCCTCTGAGAAAACGTCGGAGACCCCGCCACAAGCAAAATGGTTACGGTCAAGCCAATGAGAATATCAACACGGGGGTGTTTCGTCATAAAGATACACCAGTCATTTTTTCAAACATAAAAGGAAATGCGTTGTGACGCAATCGATTCGGAATCAAGGCCTTGCAACGCACGGCAATTTTTACAACTATAGTGCAAAACGTGCCGGCAGGACGTTACAAAACAGTACAAAAAAGAACAATCGCCAAAATTATGATTTGTGCAACTGTTTATAGGGGCGGGTAAAACGACGCCCGACATTCCAGCATAATTGTCGGGGAACTCGTATCAATTCATTTTATCGAAAAAACATACCTGATGCAAGTTTTTTAAGCAAATTCCCCTGCAAAATACACATATCTCAAAATACCTGCAAGGAAAAAATGGAAATTTCGCTAAATTTATCAAACAAATATCATTTTATCATCCCACCCACATCATTTTTCGCTTTGAAATGTGATGTAAGAGCCTGATCATTTCCGGCAAGTCACGCTCATTTCCGCCGCACTATTGCCGTGAGACCGAAAAAAAATATAATTTTGACATCCATGCCCCATATAATTAATGTCATTGTGTCAACCTTTACGACAAGGCAAGCGAAATGCAAAACGATTCGGCAGTTGATTTGATTTTTGAACAATCCCGTAGAGGTCGCCGCGGGGCCGAATTTCCGCCGTTGGACGTGCCCAAACGAAATCCCGCCGACCTGCTCCCGGCGGATCAATTGGCCAAAACTTCGCCAAAATTGCCTGAATTGACCGAACCCGATGTTGTGCGGCATTTTATGAATCTCGCGATGCTCAACATGTCGGTCGACACGCATTTTTATCCGCTCGGATCCTGCACGATGAAATACAACCCGCGGCGGAATGAAACGCTCGTCGTAACGCCCAAACTGGCCGGGTTGCACCCCTATCAGCCGGAATCGACCGTGCAAGGGCAACTTCAAATTCTTTTCGAACTCCAGGAAATGCTGGCCGAACTCAGCGGCTTGCCGGGCGTTTGCCTGCAACCAGCCGCCGGTGCTCACGGCGAACTGACCGCACTGCTCGTCGCGGTCGCTTATTTGAAAGACCGGGCGAAACGGGAAAACCGCCCGTTCGAGCGCGACATCGTGCTGATTCCCGACGGGGCGCATGGGACGAACCCCGCCAGCGCGGCATTCGCCGGCCTCAAGCCGCTCGAAGTCAAAAGCGATGCCGGCGGTTTCGTCGATCTCGCCGACCTGAAAAGCAAGCTCAGTGACCGGGGCGCGGTTTTCATGATCACCAACCCGAACACGCTCGGCATCTTCGAGAAAAACATCAAGGAAATTTGCGACCTCGTGCATGGGGCGGGCGGCCTCGTTTACCTCGACGGGGCGAACTTCAACGCCATCGCCGGCGTCACGCGTCCCGGTGATTTCGGCGCCGACATGATGCATTACAACGTGCATAAAACCTTTTCGACCCCGCACGGGGGCGGCGGTCCCGGGGCCGGACCGATCGCGGTCGGCGCCGCGTTGAGTGAATTTCTACCCGTCCCGCGAGTCATTTGCCGCGAGGAACAGGGCCGCAAACGCTATGCGCTGCAATACGCCGCCCCGAAGTCGATCGGCCGGGTGCGTTCGTTTTTCGGGAGCGTCGGCATTCTCAACCGCGTGTATTGCTACCTGCGTACGCTCGGCGCGATCGGTGTCAAACGTATGACGGAAAACGCCGTGTTGAACGCCAACTATCTGCTCGCCCGGGTTCGGGACCGGATCGACGTGCCCTGCGGCGACCGCTGCATGCACGAATTCGTCGCCAGTGCCGCGAAACTGCGTGCCGAAAAAGGCGTCTCGGCCATGGACGTGGCCAAGCGGCTTTTGGATTACGGCTATCACGCGCCGACTGTATATTTCCCGCTCATCGTCAAGGAAGCCCTCATGATTGAGCCCACCGAAACGGAATCGAAGGAAACGCTCGACCGTTTCGCCGACACGCTGATCGAAATCATCGACGCCGACGCCGAACTGTTGCACGACGCCCCGCACTCGACCACCGTCAGCCGCCCGGACGAAGTCGCCGCCGCCCGCAAGCCGGTGTTGCGGTATTCGGAAGGCAGTTGATGCTGCAAAATAATTTTGACCAATCAGAGCCCGAAGCGTGAGCGAGGGACATGGAAAGTGTGGATGTGGAATTAATTTTTAACCGTCGGGTTTGTCCGACAATAAATGCGTCGTACTATGTTTTCGAAATAAGGTTCGTTTGTTTTTGGTAAAGCACAGGAGTTGTCCCGTAGGGACAAAATATTGGTAGATTGTGCTCCCCCTAACCCATTTTTTGCAACCCCGAAGGGGTTGGGAAAATTTTGTGAAACTGCATTTTGTTCACCCCTTTCAGGGTTGAGGATTATTGTGTTGAGGCATCGTTTTCTACCGATATTTGACCCCATACGGGGTCATTTTTGTACAAGACAAAGTATATCCAAGGTCATTCCGGTAGCCTTGTACGATTGATTGCCCAACTTGTTTTTTACGGCCTCTTTCCGGGCATTGGCTTACGCCACGTGCTCTGATTCCTGTTGTCATTTAGAAGCAACCATGATGAGAATCAAACTTTACGACACCACGTTACGGGACGGCTCGCAGGCCGAAGGAATCAACTTTTCCCTGCAGGACAAGGTCGTGCTCGCGCAGCGGCTCGACGATCTCGGCTTCGATTTCATCGAGGGCGGCTACCCCGCGTCGAATGAGAAGGACGCGCAGTTTTTTCAAAGCGTCGCCGAAAAGACGATGGTTCACGCCAGGATTTCGGCCTTCGGCATGACGCGTCGCAAAGGCGTTTCGGCAAAAGACGATGCCGGGCTGGCTTCGCTGATTGACGCGAAAACGCCCTGCGTGACGATCGTCGGCAAATCGTCGGCCTTCCAGGCGGTCGAGATCATCCGTTCGACGCTTGAGGAAAATCTCGAAATGATCGCCGACACGGTCCGGTTTTTCGTCGACAACGGACGCAAGGTGATTTTCGACGCCGAACATTTTTTTGACGGCTGGAAAAACGACCCGGAATATTCGCTCCGGACGCTGCAAACAGCGGTCGAGGCCGGCGCGGAAACGGTCGTGCTTTGCGACACGAACGGCGGTTCGATGCCCGACGAAGTTTCGGCCGGCGTTCGCGCGGCGATCAAGGCGCTTTCGCCGTCCGGCGCCGCGGTGGGAATCCACGCGCATAACGATTGCGGCCTGGCGGTGGCCAACAGCATCGCGGCGGTCGACGCGGGCGCCACCCAGGTGCAGGGCACGATCAACGGTTTCGGCGAGCGCTGCGGCAACGCCGACCTGATCCAGATCGCGGCCATTCTCACGCTCAAAAAGCGGGGTTACGAAGTCCTCAAACCCGGGTCGATCGCGCAACTGACCGACCTGTCGCGTTTCGTTTTCGAAATGGTCAACATCCCGATTTCGAAGCGCCAGCCCTTTGTCGGCAAGAGCGCCTTCGCGCACAAGGGCGGCATGCACGTCAGCGGAATCCACCGCTCCTCGAACGCCTACGAACACATCGACCCCGCGCTGGTCGGAAACGAACGCCGCGTGCTGGTCAGCGAACTGTCGGGCCGTTCGAACATCGTCGCCATGGCCGCGAAGCACAACATCGAAGCCGACGACGCGCTGATGAAAAAAATCCTGGCCGAGGTCGTCGCGCGCGAAAGCCGCGGTTACCAGTACGAACTGGCCGAAGGGTCTTTCAATATTCTCGTGCGCCGGCTTTCCGGAAAATTCAAGCCGCATTTCGAGGGCGTGCAATACCGCGTCATCATCGAATCGGAAAATACGGGCCCCGTTCTCAGCGAGGCGACCGTCAAAACGCGCGTCGAAGGCAACGAACGCTACGAGGTGTCCGAAGGCGACGGCCCCATCGACGCGCTCAACAAGGCCATGCACAAGGCGCTCGATTCGTTTTATCCCTCGCTGGCCGAGGTCAAACTCATCGATTACAAGGTCCGCGTCATCGATTCCGATTCGGGAACGGACGCCCACGTGCGGGTCGTCATCGAATCGACCGACGGCCACGACGTCTGGGGCACCGTCGGCGTGCACGAAAACATTGTCGAAGCCAGTTGGGAAGCCATCGCCGACAGTTTCGAATATAAACTGTGCAAGTGACCGCCGCGTCCGGAAAACCTCACTTGGCCTGTGCCTTGCGAAGTTCCTCCCATTTTTGCTTGATTTTTTCCCATTCGTCATTCGATTTGATCTTTACAGCGTGCAGGGGGTTCTTTTTCCCTTCCACCGTAATATCAAGGACCGGCCGCCTGAAGGCTTCCCTGCGGATGACGGCGCTCGTGCTGTTAATAAGCTTTGACCCGTCCTTATTATCTTCTACAAATGTCAAGGTCAGTTTGTTCCCGTCACGTATGGCCGTGCCTTCCTGGCGGTCCTCATCCCTGTGGCACCTGATCGTCAGGACAAATTCACGGTCCGGCGGCATGACACGCGCGTTGTAAACGGGGATCAGCTCAATGACGCATGGTATTTCATCAATCTCGACAAGATACCCGCCCGAGAGTTCCTTCGTCGTGAACCGCCCTTCCGCGAGGGACAGCGAAAACGCGTCCCATTCGCCGGTTTTGGGGAACTGAAGGACGTCCGCGTTTTTTTCATCGCAAAGATGCAGGACCGTGACTTCCTTGAGATCGTCGGGAGATTTTTCCTCATAGACCCGCGAAGTCCAAACGTCATACTCGTCCGCGGTCAGCTTGACACTCTCTTTTTTTGAAAATTCGAATTTGAGCGTCGAGCCGGCCTGCGTGGCGATTCCCTCGTAGGAAAAATACGTCCACTTCGGATCGTCGACCGCCTGCAGGGTGAGTATCGTCTTGAAACGCCCGGGCATGATGGGGATCAAATCCAGTATGGTCCGCGGCCCGTCCTCCTTGCTGTCATACGTCCCGCCCGGCACCTCCGGTGCTTCGGCGTCTTTTGTGGCTTTGGCTTCGACTTTCGACACCTCCGATTGATCAAGGGATCTGTAAATCACATTATGTTCTGTAAGCGATGCACATATATGGAGCATATTCGTCGAATGATCCTCCATGATTTTAACGTTCGGCAATAAAGCGTTTATGACCTTTTTTGCATTGACACACGAAATATTCGTGAGCGGGTATGTCACCCACAATTTTCTTTCGACTTCTCTTTCTTTTATGACAAGCACCTCTTTATCCCAAAGATCGTTTTTCGGGAATTCAAGCGTCAAGCTCTTGCCGTCTGTTACAATCTTTGCCGTCAATTTTTTGGGAACGTCAAAGGTGATTTTTTCCTCTTTGCCGCCGACAAGATAATGAGTCAATTCCATGGTCAATTTGTCAATGTCCACGGACTTCAACTCGCCATAATAAAGGTTGTTTTCGTCCTTGCCATCAACACCCGGGAGAGCGTTTTTATCAATCACGACTTGGAAACAGGGCAACAGGATATATTGTCCTTCCGCCAAGGGCAATTCGGTTCCGTCAGGTAATAAACGTGTGTTTTTCTCCACCGGCTGGATTGTTACGCTGATGCGTTCGTTCCCTCCGCCACCAAGATAATGGCCAATGAGGCCCCCCCATTCCGGTTTGATTTGCAGCAAATCATCCGTTTGGATTTGCGGCAATGAAACGGCTTCCGGCATCGCGGGCACGTCTTGCCGAATTTTTGTCATTTTGATTTCACCCCAAACCTCATTTTTGGGGATTTCAAGCGTGATCGAATCGTTTTCGCGAATGACTTTCGCTTTCAATTCTTTCAGGGCCTCCGGGACGGGTTTTTCCTCATTGCCGGTCGGGTGATATTTCAGCAGGTAAATCACGATTTCATCGGATTTCGTCACTTCAAAAACGCCTTCATAACGGGCATGGCTGTTTCCGCTCCAACCCCGGCGCGGCAATCCGTTTTCATAGATCGTGACTTGCGAAATGGTTTGCGTGACCGGCATGTAATGAATACGGCCCTCGTATGTTTCCGGCACGGAACGGGTCACGAGCATTTCGCTGATTTCCATGCCGATTTCGCGATTCCCTTCGCTGCCGTGATAGGTCCCGAACCATTCCTCAATGGAACCCGGTTTCGGGGCCGCGATCTTTTCCCGGGGCGGAGAGACCATCAAAACGCCACCGCGTTGCAACGGGGAAACACGCCCTTGTGAATCGGCGGGCTCGTCCTCCGCGATTTTTTCGGCCTCTTTCAACGTTTGAAGCTCGCCTTCGAGCATGTCGATCTGCTCGCGAATTCGCTGCTTCGACAGGGCTTTTGATTTCTCCTGCGCGTCGGTCATCGTCACCGCGCCGAGCAGCAGGGCGAACAGTGCGGCGAGCAGGGCCCAGCGCGATTTCCAGGTTCCGGTGTGTCGAATCATTTCTATCCTCCTCGTTAAAATTCTTCCGTCTTCCGAGATGCCGACCAGACCCGGTGTCCGCCCCGGCGATTGAAACTGCGCCGCGATGTCCACGAGCGACAGTCCGTAATTTTTCCGCTGCACGTGGTCGAGCCGCGCCAGGGCCGTCGCGTCGCAGGCTTCCTCGCGAACGTCGTTCAGCCGCCGCACGGCAAGCCAGAGCAGCGGGTTGAACCAGTGCACGATCAGCAGGCAGGTCATCAGCCAGCCGGTCCAGACGTCCCAACGTTTCAGGTGCGCCAGTTCGTGCAGGAACACCGTGCGGAGCTGTTCCTCCGTCGCGCCATGGGCCATCTTCTCCGGCAGCAACAGCGTCGGACGTAACACGCCGATGAGAAACGGCCCGGAAACCGCCGTACTTTCCGCCACGACGAGCCAGGTTCGAACCTTCATTAGGCGGACGCACTCACCGAAAATCGCCAACACACGCGGCTCGGTCACCTGCCTGCCCCGACGAATCCAGCGGCGGCAGACCAGCCCCTGACGCAGGAAAACCAGCGTCATGACCACGCAGCCGCCCAGCCAGACCAAGGCCGCCGCGCCGACTGGGGAAATCCCCCGCCGATCCGCCGATGCTGAAACCTGTGTTGAGATTGGCGCTGAAACCGATGTCGGAATCGGCGTGAGGACAGGCGTTTCCATCGCGGTCTCCGGCGATGACTTGAGCGGTGTTGTACTCGGAACAACGGCCGGAATATCCGCCTGCATCTCCGGCGCCGCGACATGCGGGGCAACGTTTTCGATTTCATCCGCGAAGCTTTCGGCAACGCTTTCCGCGACCATTTGCGGTTCGACGGTCGGCGTTTCCTGTGTTACCGACGTTTCCGGCGATGCCGCGTTGCGAACGGGCAACAGGTTGTAAACGCTCAAGGGCGAGGGAATCGACAGGCAGAACAGCAGCGTGACGGGCACCAGCAGCCAGAGCGCGTAACGCGCCCCCGGCGAAAGCCGCCGACCCATCAGGGCATGGAACAGGAGCAAGGCGCAAATCACGGGCACGGCCTTGCACGATTGCGCGAGAATCAGTTGAAAAATCGGGGCCACGGCGTCACTCATGATCACGGCCCTCCCGCCGCGAGTCTTCCGGCGACGTTTCCCCGGGCGTTTTCGACGGATTTTCCCCTTCGATCAGCCGGCGGATCTGCTCCAGTTCCTCGCGTGAAACGTCGCCCGAGCGAATGCACGAAGCCAGCATCGACTGCACCGTGCCGCCGAAGAATCGCGCGAGGAAATTTTTCCGCTCAATGCGGATCGTTTCCTCTTCGCTGACCAGCGGGCGGTAATGCAGCAGTTCATAACCGGCGACCTTCTGCCGCGTCGCCGAAATGACGTTTTTCGCCAGCAGCCGCGTGAGGAAGGTCCGCACCGTCTTGATGTTCCAGGGCGAAACCTCTTCCAGGGCCTCGCGCACCTCGGCCGCGGCCAAAGGTCGGTCGGCGCTCCAAAGCACGCGCATGACTTCCCATTCCGCCGGGCTGATTTGAACGTCTTCCTTGTTTTCCATGATGGTTTTCCTCGGTTTGACACTAAATTTATATTAAACTACACAAAAAATCTTCGAGACTTCTTATGTAGTCTGTTGTACTACATTGAAAATCTTGTGTCAATACACGTTTTCATAAGAATTTTGAAATTCGGGAAAATATTTTTGCTTTTCCTCTTGACACTACGAGAACAATCGTACTACAATATCTACGATAATTATCGTAGTGTAGTTTGTGCACAAATTGTTTTTGGAAATGAAATGGTAGGGCGGTCACGGCGTGACCGCCGCAATCAGAGCCCGAAGCGTAAGCGAGGGACAAGGAAATGCAGAGTGCAGAATTCTTAGCCGCCGAACTTGTTCGGCGCTCCGCGGCGGTCTCGGCGAGACCGGCCTACCATCGGTGGAAAAGGACAACGAAACATGGCAAGACGGCGGAAGGAGAGCGAATCGCAACGGCCGAGCGACGGCGAGCTGCGAATTCTCAACGTGCTTTGGAAGCGGGGCCCTTCGACGGTGCGCGAGGTCTTCGAGCTCATCGGCGAAAAGTCGGGCGTCGGTTACACGACCGTTTTGAAAGTCCTGCAGGTCATGCACGAGAAGGGGCTCGTCACGCGCGACGAGGCGGAACGCAGCCACGTTTACACGGCGAATCTTTCCCGGGACGACGTGCAGGAACAGGTCGTCGACGAACTGCTCGACACGGTGTTCGACGGCTCGAAGAAGCGGCTGGTCATGCGGATTCTCT
>JAVBQX010000152.1:0-4224 GCA_031548645.1 Thermoguttaceae bacterium | reverse complement strand
GACGAAACTCATTGACGATCTTTGGGCGGTCTACGTCAAAGAAATCGTCGTTTGCGGCATGATGACCCACATGTGCGTCGACGCGACGGTTCGGGCGGGCAAAGACCTCGGCATGAATTGCACGTTGATCGGTGACGCCTGCGCGACCAAAGACCTTGAATTCATGGGCCGAACGGTCGCGGCACAGGATGTTCAGACCGCTTTTCTCGCCGCGTTGAGTTTTTTCTACGCGACGGTGAAAACGACGGACGCGTTTCTCAAGGAAGGCTGATTTCACTCTTTCGCCTGAAACACAATGGAAATCGAATTGACGCAATGTCGGGTGTTTTTCGGCGTCTTTTGTTCACCGAGAAACACATGCCCGAGATGACCGTCGCAATGGGCGCAGCGTATCTCGGCGCGTCTGCCGTCCGGATCGGGCAAACGCCGTATTGCACCGGGAATTTCATCATCGAAACTCGGCCAACCGCAGCCGCTGTCAAACTTCGCATCCGATCGATAAAGCGGCGTCCCGCACTGGCGGCAAACATAAACGCCCTGTTCGTAATGATCGTTATATCGCCCGGTAAACGGCGGTTCCGTGCCGCATTCCAAAATGACACGCCGTTCTTCGTCGTTGAGTGGTTCCATTGTTGTCTCCTATTTCTGAGATCGCCTTTTTATTGATCAATCCTTGTCCTGCATCTTTCCGTATTTGATCAAAAAGTCGCGGATTTGTGCGGCGGCTTCCGGGGCGAGATCGCCGTTGGTGTTGCCGATCGTTCCGTGGTCATAGCCGGGATTTTCGTGAAATTCGATGTGCGGATGTCCCATCTTTTGCAGGGTCGAGGCCATCAACTCATTTTCTTCAACGCGGACCGGCCATTCAATTTTGCGATCTCCCAGGACGAGAATCATTGGTGGCAATTTCGGCGAAAGATAATGCAACGGCGCATTTTCGTCAATGACCGGGAGAAGGCGGTCTCCGGGCATTTCCAGTATTTCCTTGACGTGGAAATGCGTCGTGACCTGTGCACTGAGTAAAACGAGTCCGGCAAGATCGTTCGGCGACAGGTTGTACGGTTTGAGCCAGCGAGGGTCCATGCCGATCATTCCAGTCAGGTAACCGCCCGCGCTGTAACCTCCGACAAAGATGCGTTTCGAATCGCCGCCGTATCGTTCGACGTTGGCAAACGTCCACGCCACCGCAGCCGCCGCGTCCTCAAGAAACTCGGGAAATTTAGCCTTCGGTGAAAGGCGATAACCGACGGCGACGAGAATGATCCGCTCTTTTTTGAGGAATTTCGGAACCTCCTTTTGACCACCGGTCAGTCCTCCGCCATGAAACCAGACAAGCACCGGCAGTTTTTCAGCTTCATCCGGCACAGACAAATCAAGCCGACATTGCGACTTTTGATAGTCGTCTGCGTTGGCAAGCACCGTTTCGGAGTAATACGGGATATTTTCCCTGACAGTAGATTCATCGGCAGCGATTTTCGTTGAAGTAAAGATCAAACCAAATGATAAAATGACGCCAATGAGGGCGAGGACTCTGTTTTTCATAAAGCATTTCTTTCTGAAAGACTCATCGAATATCAAACCCGAAAAACTCGCCGGTTGGCGATGATTTCGTCATTTCATCCCGGTCGATATGGCCGCTCATTTTTTTCCGAATCGAATCAAGATATCGTTTGGTTTCACGGTCGGTTCCCTCGACAACCAGCTTGACACTTCCGTCACTGCAATTACGAACATAGCCAGTGACGGTGAATTGCTTTGCCACGGTGTAAGCGGTGTAGCGAAATCCGACGCCTTGGACGTCGCCGAAAAAATGAACTGTTTGGCGTATCATCTTTTCATTATACCTGTTTTCATTTGATCGGTAAACCATCAAAAGCCTTTGTTTTTGACAGGCGCGACGAGAATCTCATGGGCATCAAACAGTGGCAATTACGAGGACTGCGCATTCGGCCTCTGGTTCGCCAAATCGCCACCGGTGGTCACATTTTGGGAGCCGGATCAACGTGTCGCGTACACGGCGTCCGAGCTCGAATATGGCGTCAATATCACGCAGACGCACCCGCTTTCGGCGAGGTGAACTGGGCAGCCTGACGCTCAAGAATTTCATCGGGCTTGACACCGAGACGCCGGTCATCACGCTGAAGGCGACCTACAGCAAACGCTGTCGCAATGACGATCAGGCCTTGCACCCGGACATCGCCGAGCGGTTCAGGGCGTGGCTGGCGATTCGCAAACCGGCCAGTGAGACGGAGATTTTGTTTCCCATCTCGAAAAAGACCTGCGGCGTCGACTGCAAGACGCCGGACATGATCAGTTTCGATCTGGCCTCGGCGCGAAACATCTGGCTCGCGGAGTCGGCGGATGACGCCGAGCGTCAATTGCGTTTGGCCAGCGATTACCTGAAATACGAGGATTCAAACGGCCATTTCGCCGATTTCCATTCGCTCCGGCATACGTTCATCACGAATTTATGCCGTGCGAAGGTTTCGCCCAAGGTGGCCCAGATGCTCGCACGGCATTCGGATATCCGCTTGACGCTCAACATCTACTCTCACGCCGCCGATGACGAACGCGCGGCGGCGATCAATGCGTTGCCGGGGTTGCCGCCGAAAAAGTGATGAGGGATGTTCTTCAAAGGGGGGTTCTGATGAGCTTTTGGTGGTTTCTTGACGATATCGTCTGTGGCGATCTTTTTCCGCATTGAAAGCACATTTGCCTCTCTTTCGTCAGCGACACAAAAATAATTATATGATCTCTTGACCTTATATTTTTATTCCTATATACTTTGTTATACAAAATATATTGTTATAGAGGGTGATTATGTCAGACTTGGGAAAACAGTTGCGAAAAGGTGTGCTTGAAGTTCTTGTACTTAAACAACTTGCTGCGTGTCCGCAATACGGTTATCTGCTTTTGCAGGAATTGCGCAACAAGAGCAACGGGTATTTTGACCTCAAAGAAGGAACCTTATATCCGATCTTGTATCGCCTTGAAGACGAAAAATGGGTCGAAACGTACTGGGTCGAAGCCGAAGGACGCGGCCTTCCGAAAAAGTACTATCGCATCACGGATGCCGGACGCCAACAGGCGGTCACGGCGGAAAATTTGTGGCACGAATTTGTCAAAGCAGTTAATATAACACTCGACGTGAACGGAGAAATAGAATGACGAAGGTAAAATTGAACAAAGCCGCAACCCGATACGTTGACGATGTCGTTGAAATGATCGAAGAAACGGTCATTCTTGGGTCGCCCGACCATTTGCGATTGAGAAGCGATCTTGAAGCGGAAATTTCGCAACGTTTAGGCGAATCGCCTACATCGGAACAAATCGAACGGGAATTGGGGTGCGTCGCCGATTGGGCTAAAAATTTCGTTGACGCTTCCGATTTGCCGAAAGCGACCTATTCGTCGAATTATGTTCAACGAAAATCGAAAACAAAACTGTTCGGAGTGCCGCTTGTGCATGTCGCATTCGGCAGCAAAAACAACAGAATTCAAACGGCTCGCGGAATCATCGCCATCGGCAACACCGCGTTCGGAGTGATCGCATTAGGCGGCATGGCACGCGGAATCATCGCTATCGGCGGTTTCAGCATGGGGCTTATCTCTTTTGGCGGCTTTTCGTTAGGGCTGTTATTGGCATTGGGCGGTTTTGCGCTTGCCCCATTTGCATTCGGTGGTTTTGCAATTGGCGTTCTCAGCGTGGGCGGTTTCGCTCTCGGATACTACGCCACCGGTGGCTTTGCGGCAGGTCACACGGCAATTGGTGGCATGGTTTATGCCATCGAAGGGCTTGGCGGTGAAATACACGTTCAATCGGTTCTCGACAAGTCCCATTGGCTGAATCGGTTTATTGAATACCAGACTCATTCATCGTTCTACACTGTTGTGAACTTCTTCGTCGTTTTATTCGTGGTAATGCTGTTAGCCGTACAAGGCATTGCCTATTTTTGGGCGAAAAAGAAGCCTTGTTGAGAAACCTAAAGAGAAATCCCGTCAAAGACTGGGCTGCCCAGTTCGGTTTTACGCCTGACGGCGTTCAGTGCAGATTGATGCGAGAAGTGACATTTTTGGGAGAAATTAACCCGGAAATTTCATGGCGTTGTTCTTTTTAAAGAAGGCCGTTGTGCTAAAATGTTGTTGGAAAAAAATTTACAGAGCATTTCAGCAACAAAACGACCGAGCATAGTGTACCATGAAAACAGTCTCATTGACAAGAGGC
>JAVBQX010000028.1:0-24268 GCA_031548645.1 Thermoguttaceae bacterium | reverse complement strand
TTGACCGTCGCCATGTCCGGGTCGGTCCCGATGTCAAAGGTCAACATCATGTTCATGTTGCCGTTGTTGTCGCTCGACGAGGCGAAATAAATCATGTTGTCGACGCCGTTGACCTTTTCCTCGATCGGCACGGCGACCGTTTCGGCGAGCACCGTCGAACTCGCCCCGGGATAGGTCGCCGTCACGCTCACCGTCGGCGGCACGATGTCCGGGAACTGCTCGACCGGCAGGGAGAAATACGTCGCGATGCCGGCCAGCGCGATGATCAGCGAAATGACGCTCGAAAAAATGGGGCGGTCAATGAAAAAGTTCGACATGGTCTATTTCTTTTGCGTTATGTGAGGGGGGGGGAACCAAAGGTAGGGCGGCCACGCCGTGACCGCCGTGCGTCTTTCTATGGCAAACATGTTTTAATGGCAGCCCGGAGCATAAGCGACGGGTAAACGCATCCTAATCCTACTGAGTTTCAATCCGGCAAATAATATTTCTCATTCAATGCCAGACAAAAAATACCGAAATACTTATGGAAAGGTCAAACCCGTCGCTTACGCTCCGGGCTGCCATTACCATTTTTCGCATCATGCTACAAACTTCTGTCTTGTCATTTTCTCCAACGGAAACATTACGCCGCTTCGGGTTCTTTGGCCGCGTCGGGCAGCGGGACGAACGCGTCTTCGGCGGTCGGGCGTTTCAGGGGCGTTTCCGGTTTTTGATGTTCGGGGGCCTTTTCCGCTTGCGGTTTTTTCTGGGGCGCGAACGGCTTGGCGTTGACCGGTTTGCCGACCTGCATCTTTTGCAGGCCGTCCACGACGTACTTTTCGCCGGGTTCGATGCCGTCGATCACGACGCAGAACTCGCCGTCGATGGCAGGGCCTTTGGTCACGATGCGGCGTTCGACCTTGTTGTCCTTGTCGACGACGAACATGTAATGGTTGCTCAGGTCGATGCCGATCGCCCTTTCATAAACGACGGTCGCATCGGGCAGCGTCGCGGCGGGCACTTTGATGTGGCAGACCCAGCCGGGGAAAATTTTGTATTCGGGGTTCGCGATTTCACCCCGCACGGTGATCGCCCCGACGTCCGGGTTGATCGTGTTGTCGATGTAATGAATTTCGCCCTGGTAGGGGTATTCCGCCTTGATGTTGCCCGCCGTCTGACCGCTGCCGGACTTGGTCGGGTCGTTTTCCTGCCGCACGAGCTGGGCCACGAACGGCCACGGTTTGACCTCTCCCACGGCGAGTTCCGCGGCCACGTCACCCTGTTGCGGCAATCCGGCTTCGGTCGGTGCAGCGTTCGCGTTTTCGTCATCGGGGTTTTGCACCGGGAGCACGTGCGGGTCCTCGCCGGGTTTCGCGTTCGTTTCCGATTTCGCGGCTTTCATCGCTTCATCCGGCGCCGTTCCGGGGTGCATGATGAGTTTCGGGGCGCCGTAATAATCGAGAAAATCCAGGAAATCGCTGTCGCTGATTTGAAAGTAAACGTAAATCGGGTCCATGTTCTTGATCGTGGCCAAGGTTTCCACGCCCGCGGTCGGCGAACCGACCAGGTTGCCGATGTCGATCAGGTTCCGGCTGATCTGCCCGTTGATCGGGGCGTTGACCTCGGTGTAGGAAAATTGCAGTTCCGCGTCGATGAGCTCCGCTTCGGCGGTTTCCAAGGCCCCCAACGCCTGTTGATAATTCCGGCTTGTCCGCTGAACGTCGTCCAGTGTCAGGGCCTTGGTGTTGTACAGTTCGACGGTCCGTTCGTAGTCCGCCTTGGTGTATTCCACTTCGGCTTTCGCCACTTCCACTTGTGCCTTGATTCGCCGAACTGCGGCGGCGTACTGCGTCTGTTCGATGATGAACAGCGGGTCGTTCTTATGCACGATCTGTCCCGGGGTGAACGTCATTTTTTCGAGAAAGCCCTGTACCCGCGCGGGAATGCTGACCGATTCGTTGGCCTCGGTCTTGCCCGTGTAGTCCTTGTAAAGGCGGACTTCCTGCTTTTTCGCCTCGGCGACCATGGCCACCGGCGGCGGCAATTCCCGTTTCGCCGTCCGGGGGTAGCACCCGGCCAACAACGGCAGCGCCAAAAGCGTTGCCACTGCCAAAACGAAAAACGTTTGATTTTTTCCTATCGAGATGCTTCGCAATCCAAGAAATTGGCCGACTTTTCTCATTTTTGTAGCCTTCATTGACGTGACAAATTTGCATTTGGAGCAATATATTTGTTTTTTGACCAAATATCGTACTATTGGTACTTTATTGGGAAATATAGTTTTCACTCCGGTTGCGGTCAAAATTTTGTTATCTTTATTTACAAAATAAGCAACGAAACAACTTATCCAGCAACTTTTGACATAAACACCCCACGAAAGAGGGGACATTCAAAGGTTTCTGACTTTTTTGTCGCAAAAGCATGGAAATTTTTCCGTGTTTTGGGTTTTCACATTGACCAAGCGACGTCAAAAAGTAACATTAAAGTAGTTTTTCGACAGGGCATGAAGAAAAACGACAAATATGTCGCTAATTAATAGTAACAATAACTTGCTGGTAAATTGTCACTTTAATGAATGTATCTGACACTCTGAATCCTAAACGTTTTGAAGACAAGCAGCCACGCCATGCTCGCGAATTGGAAGCCATTTTGAAGCTCAGCCGGCTTTTGGGCCGGGGACTTGACCAACACGCGGTGCTTGTGACCACGCTGGACCTTCTCAACGACGAACTGGGGCTCACCCGGGGGATCATTCTTTTGCTGAATCAGGACGAAAGCGGCCTGATGCTCGAAGTGGCCCACGATGATACGCCCTACGAACTCGGGCGATTATCTTATAAGCGCGGCGAAGGGGTGGTCGGACGCGTTCTCGAAACTGGAAAACCGATCGCGGTTCCCAAGGTTTCAGAAGAACCGCAGTTTCTCGACCGTATTTACAACCGCCGCAAACGCATGTTGGGCGAGCTGAGTTTTTTCTGCGTGCCGATTCGCTGCGAAAACGAGGTCCTCGGCGTTCTTTCCGTCGACCGCACCTACGACCCCGACGAGCCGCTCGACCACGACTTGCAGCTTTTGACCATCATCACGAGCATGATCGCCTACGACGTCCGGATGCGACGGGCCGCCAGTTTGCAGCAGCAGAGTTTCGAAGAGGAGAACACGCGGCTGCGTTCCGAACTGCTCGACCGCTATCGCCCGGAGAACATCATCGGCAATTCGAACGCCATGCGCGAGGTTTACCAGTCGATCAACCAGGTCGCGTCGAGCGACACGACGGTGCTCATCCGCGGCGAATCCGGGACAGGCAAGGAACTGGTCGCCCACGCGATTCATTTTTCAAGTCCGCGCGCGAAGGGGCCGTTCATCAAGGTCAACTGCGCCGCGCTCAACGAAAACCTGCTCGAAAGCGAGTTGTTCGGCCACGAGAAGGGCGCCTTCACCGGCGCGATCTCGCAACGCAAGGGCCGTATCGAAGAGGCCGAGGGCGGCACCCTTTTCCTCGATGAAATCGGGGATTTTTCGCCGCTCATCCAGATCAAGCTGCTGCGGGTCATCCAGGAGCGCACCTTCGAGCGGGTCGGCAGCAACGAGTCGCAAAAGGCCATCGTACGGCTCATCTGCGCGACGAACCGCAACCTCGAAGAGGCCATGGCCGCCGGCAGGTTCCGCGACGATTTGTACTATCGAATCAACGTGTTCCCGATCTTTCTGCCGCCGCTGCGCGACCGTCGCGGCGACATCCTGCTGCTGGCCGACCATTTCGTCGAAGTCTATTCCCAGCGCATGAAAAAGGAGGTCAAACGGATCAGCACCTCGGCCATCGACATGATGACCAGCTACCACTGGCCGGGCAACGTCCGGGAACTCGAAAACACGATCGAACGGGCCGTGCTCCTCAGCCACGAGGGCGTCATTCACGGGCACCACCTGCCGCCGACGCTGCAAACCGGCCGCATGACCAACACGGTCGGCCAGGGAAGCTTCTCCGAACGCGTCGCCGTCTTCGAGCAGGACATCATCATCGACGCGCTCAAGCGGAAAAACGGCAACATGGCCGCCGCCGCCGAAGACCTCGGCACCACGTCACGCATCATTCGCTACAAAATCCAGCAGTTCGAAATCGACCCGAAACAGTTCGCACGAAACGGCCAGAAGTGAGAGGCTGGCAAAAGCCCCGGCCGGGTTGTCAACGTGTCGTTAATCAGTCTTGTTGATTTTGTCGATAAGGGTACAATGAAAGGTCTTGTTTTGGCAAAAAACGACCCGCCTGAATTTTTCTGCCCCGCCGCCGATCTTTACCGCGAAATCAAGTCATGGACAAAAGTGCGTTAATCAAATCATGTGAGCAAAGACTCGCGTATGACTTCGATGATACCGGGTTGCTGCTCCAAGCCCTGACGCATTCCTCCGGCGCGGATACGCCGGCCGATTCGAACGAGCGGCTCGAATTCATGGGCGACGCCGTTCTCGGATATGTGATTTGCGAGCTGTTATTCAAAAAATTCCCGAACCGCGACGAAGGCGACCTGACGAAAATCAAATCGGCCGTCGTCAGCCGGGAAACCTGTTTCAAAATCGCGCAAGCTCTTGAATTGCAGGAATTTATTCAAATCGGACGCGGCGTGGGGCGGGACAACAAGTTGCCGCCGTCCATTCTTGCCAACGCGGTCGAGGCGATCATCGCGGCCCTGTATCTTGACGGCGGAATCAAAATCGCGCGGCGGTTCATTTTGCAGAATTTTGCGCCGGAAGTGATGAAAATGTCGGACAGTCTTTCCTGCGACAACCACAAATCGTTGCTGCAGGACATGACCCAGCGGGAATTCGGCATGCAGCCGGATTACATCATCTTGGACGAAAAGGGTCCTGACCACGGCAAATGCTTCAAAATCGCAGTCCGGGTCAAAGGCAAATATTTTCCCGCCGCCTGGGGCAATACGAAAAAAGCCGCCGAACAGCACGCCGCCGAAAACGCGGTCAGCCGCATGCAGGGCAAACCGATCCCCTTCGATTGCGGCGACTGAGAATATGCCTTTCGCGGCCAACGAATGGAATCACATGTCGCTTTCAATCCATTGAGGCGTGACCATCAGAAACGTCGGATCGGAATTGGACGTCTGCGTGATGCCCGGAACGGCGACGAGCATCGACATCCCCTCGGGGATCACGATTTCCGGGATCGAAATGCAGAAAGAGCGAACGGTCGGCACTTGAATCGATACACCGTCTTCCTGAACGAAATCTTTCGATTTGTGTTTGACACTCAGTTGTAATTCCACTGTTTCCGTTCCTTGGATTTGTGCGAATTCTACGACGCAGGAATCAATCCTGCAGGAATGATCTTCCAGCAATGTCGCTTTGCCTTTGGCAATCGTCCCTTCAGCGAAAATCTCAATAATGGGCTGATATGCCGTTGTTTCATCTCCCTCCACCGGGACGACACTGGTAACAAACGGGCGATCCGTAATGTCATAAACGCACCAGCTTACTCCGCTGAAAAACGTGACCTTGGGTGCCGACAAAATATTCGCCTTTGAGTCGTTTTGAAAAATATTGATGAAATACTCCGTGCTGTTTTTTCCCATGAAGCGAACATGAAGCGGCATCGGGGCGACCGTCGTCAGGGAGCAAAGCCCCGGCTTCGGGTCCGATTGATTGGGAATGAGCGGCGATTCTTCGCGTTTTTTTGAAGGCGAGTCCTTCGTAAAACCATAGCTGCCCGGAACCGGCAATCCCGTCCATTCCATGACTTTGTCCGCAAGAATGGCTTTCCCACGTGCCTCGTCAATGGCAAAACAACGCATTTCCAGGCAAATTTGATCGCTATCCAACTCCTTCAGCGGCGATGCGGGATTTTTCACGGCCTTTTCAGGATTGTTTTGATTGTAAATCGTCTGCCGAAGCTGCGAAATCGTGATTCTTTCCTTCAGCGTGGGTTCCAACGCTTTCAATTTTTCACGAAACTCCCGCACGATGAGCTTTTCGCTTTTTTCTCCCGTCAAGGGCGAAAGCATCGACGCGAAGGTGACGCCGATTGCCGCGAAAACGAACAGGACAAGCGTTGTGAATATCCCGACGGGGACGCGATAAACCTTGTTGTTCAAAATCGACGTGATCCGTTTGCGGACGAGGTTTTTGCGCTCGAACATCGCGACGCCGCAGCCGAGCGCGAACCGATTTTTCGACGAAAACGAGTTGGCCAGTTCCAAAAGCATCGTGGCGAAATCGGCCGGTTCTTCGCCGCCGAGCAACACCATGTCATCGCAGGCCAGCTCCCGCGTGACGCGGATTTGCCGGGCCGCGAACCAAACGAGCGGATGAAACCAATAGAGACAGAAGACGAATTGCGTGAGCAGTTGCCCCCAAACGTCGCCGCGCTGAATGTGGGCGATTTCATGCGTCAGAATCGCCCGCAATTGCGATTCGCTCCAGTTTTCCACCGCGACGCTGGGCAACACGATTTTCGGGCGTCGCATTCCCAGCGTGAACGGAACGGTGCCGGCCTCGCTTTGCAAAATTTCGATGGGCCGGTAAACGCCCATCGTTTTCGCGATTTTTTCGGCCAAAATCGTTACCGATTCCTTTTCCACCGGCAACATGCGGCCCAGCAACTTTCGGGCGGATCGAAGCGAAAGGAGCATCCGCAGCGTCAAAATGACGGTGGCAATAATCCAAATCGCAGGCCAAAAAACCAAACAGAAAAAGAGAAATACCTCAACGATCAACGACAAAAAATTGAAGCGATCTTGTTCCGCAGGAACGGATTCAGGAATCACCGGAATATGCTTCACAGGCGGTGCGGGTGCCGGGATCATCTCGGGTGTCGCGGAAACCGTTGTTTCCTCTGCATTAACCGGCTGATCCAGTATCCACCATCTTTCCCATTCCTTTTCCGTGTCGGATTTTGCCACGGGTTGTGCAGGAAAATATTGAATGTCGTCCGTAAGGTAATAGGGGCTGGGAAGCGTCGACTTCACCGGAGCTTCAAACGTCCACGAAACGAGGCCGAGCGTCTGTTGCGGCAGAAATGGCAACAGGAACGGGAGCAACAGCAACCCGAGCATGGTGAAGTTCCAGAGTTTGTAGCGGAACGACGCCGATTTGCGGCGGAACAACAACGACGCACACGTCGCGGCAAGCAACAGAAGGCTCGCGCTGAAAAGCAGTTGGACGAGATAGGACATCATGTCAGGTTTTCCTTTCTTGCGTTTTCGATCATTTGTTTCAACTCCTTGTAATCCTTTTCCTTGAGATTTTCCGCGGACACGTCAAGCAGCGTGGCGACGACCTCGGAAGGCTTGCCGGCGAAGAAATTTTCCAGCAGATTTTTCAACATCGAGATGCGCGTCGAGTCTTTTTCGATCACGGCCTTGTAGAGATACTTCGTTTTTTCCCGGCGATATTCGAGAAAACCTTTTTGCACGAGCACGTTCATGATGGCCCGAATCCCGCTGTAGGTGGGCGGGTCCGGAATCGCGGCCAGCACGTCGCCGACCGACGCTTCCCCCAGCCGCAGGACGGTTTCCACGACCTGACGTTCCCGCGGCGCAAGGATTTCCAATTGGGGCACGGATTTTGACATTTTTCCTCCCTGATGACAAGATTGAATGAATCAGAAGTGCTTTAATTTCAGCACGTGCTCAAAATATAGCATTTTGAGATTTTCGCGTCAAGAGAGAAATTCGCCGGATTTGCTCCGGCCCGACCGCTCCATGATTGCCGCGGTTCTGATTTTCTATTGTGCCGACAATAAGGCCGTACAACGCATTTGCCGTCGGGCAAGCACGACGGCTAAGAATTAATCCCACACTCCACACTTTCCCGTCCCTTGCTTACGCTTCGGGCTCTGATTGCGGCGGGAGCCTCATTCCACGACGGCCAGGGCGATTTCGATGCGGCCGAAGGGGGCGCTGACCTGCACGCCGGCGACGAAATCGCGCACGGCTTCGACCGATTCGCGGGCGACTTCAATCCCGACGGCAAGTTGCTCGTCACGCGACTTCATTGAAACGGCCTGCATGCGCCGCATGATGGTTTCGGGAATGACGACGCCCGGCACTTCGTTCTGCATGAATTGGGCGTTCCGGAAACTCGCCAGCGGCCAGACCCCCGCGATGACCGGGATCGGGCATTCGCCGATTTCGTCGAGAAACGATTTCAGGAAGTCCGGGTCGAACACCGGTTGCGTGATCGCGAATTCGGCCCCGGCCTCGATCTTCCGGCGGAACCGCTCAATTTCGCGTTTCCGGTCGAGCGACGTCGGGTCGAGTCCCACGCCGATGACCGCGTTGGTCGGCGGTTCAATCGCCTGGCCGCCGAGATCGACCCCGCGATTGAGGCGCCGTTGCACGGAGCACAGGCCGATCGAATCGGTGTCGAACACGCCCGTCGCGTCGGGATAATGCCCCAGTTTCGGCGGATCGCCCGTGACGAACAGCATGTTGCGAATTCCGGCCGCGGCGCAGCCCAATAGGTCGGCCTGCATGCCGATCAGATTCCGGTCGCGGCAGCAGACGTGCAAAATCGCCTCGATGCGGGCCTCGTTCTGCAAATGTTCGGCGACGATGAGCGACGAGATGCGCGAACTGGCCCGCGGGCCGTCGGGCAGGTTGATCGCGTCGATGCCGTGCCGGTGCAGCGTTTTGCCTTTTTCGATAATCGCCGAAAGGTCGTAACCCCGCGGCGGCACCAGCTCGACGGTCGTCACCCATTGGCGATGGGCCAGCTTCCAGGCGAAGCGGGATCGCTCGGAAAATTGCATTTCCGGCTTTTCCTCGACGTCCGGTTGCAGGTTTTTCAGCACGTCCGCCTGCGACGTCCTCGCGCGGGAAAGCGGCTTGATCATTTTCGCGATTTCGCGGATGTGATCCGGCGTCGTGCCGCAGCATCCGCCGACGGCCGCCGCGCCGAGATTCACGTAACGCATGGCATAGGTCGCGATGTATTCCGGCGAACAGTAATAAATCGTCCGGCCCTCAAATTCCTTGGGCGTCCCGGCGTTCGGCTGAACGATCAGCGGCAGTTTGGTCACCTGCATCGCTTGCTCGACGACTTCCAACATGCCGTCCGGGCCGAGCCCGCAGTTGATTCCCACCGCCGCCGGTTGCGTCGCGACGTCGAACGGCATGAGAAGCCGATGCACCGTTTCCCCGGAAATCGATTCGCAGCCGCGCACGATGGCGCATGATAAAATGTATGGAATGTCCGGCTTTTTCTGCATCGCCTTGGCGCAAAGTTCCAGCGCCGTCCGCGACGGTTGGGTTTCAAAAATAATGACGTCGACCCCCGCCCCGGCAAGCGACGAAACCTGTTCGAGAATGATTTCGACTAATTCCTCTTCCGAATGCACCGCGGAGACAACGGGCCCGACCGATCCGGCGACATAGACCTTGTGATCCGCTTCCTCGGCGACGTCCCGGGCGATTCGCACCCCGGCGGCGTTGATTTTTTCGACTTGATCCGCGAGACCGTATTTTTCGAGCGAAATTCTGTTGGCGCCGTAAGTATTGGTTGTCAATAGGTCGACCCCGGCCTGGCAGTAATCCTGGTGTACGTTTTTGATCAAAGCGGGTTCGCTCAGATTCAGCTCGTCGTAGCAGCGGTTGGTGAAAACGTGGTGCCGGTACAGTTCCGTGCCCATCGGACCGTCAAAGACGAGCACACCGCGGACAATTGCAGTGACGAAAGATACATCACTAGCTTTATTTGCATTAATAACTATCATTAAATCTTATAATTTAAGTAATTTTTTGGTGTATTTATAGTGATAATTCCGTCACTCCTATTGAAAAATCAACAGATTGCGTCACAATTCATTCCCCCGTTTTCCCCGCCAATTTTTCCCATGCTATTATCATAACGTATGTTATGGCCCTATAAAGGCCGTAATATCGCAAAAAACAGATTTCGTCTTGAAATTGTATCGGTAAAACGCAGACAGGCCAGTAGTTTGTGATAGAGAAGACCGTTATTGTGTGGGCAGTAAAATTTAAACACATCCGATGAATCGCTTGCTTCGCCAATGCCGAAAGACAATATTTTTGTGTCACTTCCCACATTGGCGTGGCAGGCGGCGTTGGAATCGCGGTTCATTTTTTATCGCCACCACAATATGTCATTTACGGAAATCGACAGACCACCCATGTTGAATTTTCTTTTTCCAGACCATCGCTTTGACAGTATCACGCAGATTCACCGCCAGTGGCTCAAGGGGCAGGAAATCTATACGATGCTGCTGGACGTGGATTGTACGCTGAAGTACTACCGGAGCAAGACGATTTTGCCCGACGTCGCCGCATGGCTTTCCCGCAAACAAAACCAGGGATTCCAGTTTTGCCTCGTTTCCAACGGACGCCGCGGTCGCATCGAACGCCTGGCCGATGAGCTGGACATGCCGTTCCTAGCCCCGGCCTACAAACCTTTTCCCTCCAGTTGCAAAAGGGCGATGCGCATGCTGCATCTCGACCCGCAATACACGGCCCTGATCGGCGACCAGGTCTTTACCGACGTCGTGGCGGCCAACCTCGCGGGAATCCGCAGCATTCTCGTCAAACCCTTGCGTCCGCAGGAAGAACCGATTTTTGCCCGCGTAAAGCGTCCCTTCGAACGTATCGTCTTGAGTTTCGAAAAAAAGGAAATGCACCAGGAAGATTTGTAAATTTTCCGGATATGTGGCCCGATTGCCGGGGATTGCCCGCTCACGCAGTTTCGTGTACAACATGGTTATCGTGACATTATAAACGGTATTTATCAGCGGCATTCCTGTCGGCCACAGAATCATCCGCCGTGACATCAAAACGAATCCGGTGACTCATGCTCGTTCGAATCAGGACCATTTCGCTGTTGGGGATCGACGCCGTTCCCGTCGACGTCGAGGTCGACGTTTCGCCCTCGGCGCAGCAGAAAACGATCCTGGTCGGCCTCCCCGAGGCGGCCGTCCGCGAGAGTACGCACCGCGTGTCCCGGGCGATCATCAATTCGGGTTACGTCGAAACGAGCACGAACATGATCATCAATCTGGCCCCGGCCGATCTGCCGAAACACGCGGCCTCGTTCGATCTGCCGATTTCCATCGGCGTGCTCTGCGCGACGCGGCAACTCAAATCGGAGCTGCTCGACGATTACGCGATGATCGGCGAACTGGCCCTCGACGGCACGATGCGCCCGGTCAAGGGCGTGCTCCCCGTCGCGCTGGCCGCGGCGAAACTCGGCCTGCGCGGGCTGATCGTCCCGCAGGAAAACGCCCGGGAGGCGGCCGTCGTTGAAAACATCGACATCATTCCGGTGTCCTGTCTGGCCCAGGCGGCGGGCTTTCTCGCCGAAACGCTCGCGATCGACACGCACCCTTCGATCGGGTTGCAGCTTTTCGAGGAACATTCGGTTTACGAGTCGGATTACGCCGACGTGCGCGGGCAGGAATCGGCGAAACGCGCGATCACCGTCGCCGCGGCCGGCGGACACAATGTGCTGATGATCGGGCCGCCCGGCACTGGAAAAACGATGCTCGCGAAACGTTTCGGCGGCGTGTTGCCGAAAATGGAACTGGCCGAGGCGCTCGAAACGACGCGGGTTTTCAGCGTACTCGGCTACACGAAAGACACGCCGCTCATCGCCACGCGACCGTTCCGCGAACCGCACCACACCATCAGCGAGGCGGGGCTCGTCGGCGGGAGTTCGCCGCCCCTGCCGGGCGAAATCAGCCTCGCGCACAACGGCGTGCTGTTCCTCGACGAGTTGCCGGAATTCAACCGCCGCACGCTCGAAGTGTTGCGCCAGCCGCTCGAAGATGGCACGGTCACCATTTCCAGGGCGACCCGCACGAGCACCTTCCCGGCGAATTTCATCCTCATCGCGGCTCTCAATCCCTGCCCCTGCGGTTACCGGAACGACCCGCGGCGCGAATGCCATTGCAGCCCGATGCAAATTCAGCGTTATATGTCGAAAATCAGCGGCCCGCTGCTCGACCGCATCGACATTCACATCGAAGTGCCGCCGGTCGATTACGGCGAACTGTCCGCCGCCGCGGCTGGGACAAGCAGCGTCCAAATTTTGGACCAGGTCATCGAAGCCCGTGAAACCCAGTCGAAACGCTTCGTCAAATCGAAAGCGCGGCACAACGCCGACATGGGCCACCGGCAAATTCAGCAGCACTGCCGCATTGACCGCGAAGGGCACCAGATTCTCAAGACGGCCATGAACGATTACGGTCTTTCCGCCCGGGCGCACGACAAAATCCTGCGCATCGCGAGAACGATCGCCGACCTGGAACGTTCGGAAAACATTCAAACGCACCACCTCTTCGAGGCCATCGCCTACCGCACGCTCGACCGCAAACTCTGGGCCGGATGACGACCGTCATTTGCGATCGCACAACCCGCACGTCTTGAACCGGCATCCACTCCCGGGTACAATTTGTCTGCCGTGGCCGCACGGTCGGTTTATTTTGTCGAAACACACATCGGGGCAAGTGTCATGCGTGTCATCCTGTTGGGGAGTGCCGAACGCGAGGGCGTCATGGAAGCGGTGGAGCGTTTTCGCCCCGAAATCGCGAAATGCTGCACCATCGTCGCGGAGGATTTTCATTGCACGCAGGACCTCGCCGCCGTCGAGGCCGACCTGGCGATCGTATTCGGCGGCGACGGGTCGATTCTCCGCGCGGCGGGGCAGATGCGTGATCGGCAACTGCCGGTCATTTCGGTCAATTTGGGGGCCCTCGGATTTCTGGCCGCGTTTACGCCGGAAATGCTGCTGCCCACGTTGCGGGAATGCGACGTGATGGCGTTGCCCTGCGAGGAATACCTGATGCTCACCTGCCAGATTTGGCGGGACCAACGCCTGCTCGCGGAAAAAACGGCCCTCAACGAAGTCGCCGTGCAGTCAGGGCCGCCCTACCGCATTCTCGAAGTCGAACTGTCGGTCGACGGCGAGCGGATCACGAACTACCGTTGCGACGGTTTGATTCTCAGTACGCCGATCGGTTCGACGGCCCGCAATCTTTCCGCCGGCGGCCCGATCCTTCGCAGCGATCTCGACGCCCTGGTCATCTCGCCGATCAGCCCGCACACCTTGAGCCATCGACCGGTCGTCGATTCGGCCAACCGCGTGTACCGCCTGCTGATTCGTTCGGCCAACGTGCCGGTGATGCTCGACGGCCGGGTCGTGGCCACGGCGGAATCCGGCGACCAGGTTTTGGTCAAACGGGCCCCGGTGCGATTCAAAATGCTCAAGCTGCCCGGCTTCAGCTATTACCGCACGCTCCGCGAAAAACTCGGCTGGAGCGGCCGCCTCGAATCCGTCGACAAAAACAGCCGCCGCGAATGAGGTTTTCGCCAATGACTCCCCCCCCTGAAGAACAAGGCAAAGTGGCCGGGATTGATTACGGGACGGTCCGTATCGGCGTGGCGATCAGCGACCCGCGGCGAATCATGGCCTTTCCGCTGGAAAACTACACGCGGAAGAGCGAGGCCAAGGATGCGGAATTTTTCCGAAAACTCGCGGTCGAAGAGCGGATCGTGCAATTCGTCGTCGGGCTGCCGCTGCACATGAGCGGCGACCTGAGCGAAAAGGCCCTTGAGGCCCTCGCGTTCGGGCGATGGCTGGGCGAACTGACCGGCGTGCCCGTCGATTATTACGACGAGCGTTACACCTCCGTCGAGGCCGAACGCCATCTCATCGAAGCGAATCTCACCCGGAAGAAGCGGAAACAGAAGATCGACAAGGTCGCCGCGCAAATCCTGCTGACCGCCTACATTGAATCCGGTTGCCGCGGTTCGACCGAACACCTTTCCCTGGATGGCGATTAAGGCTTTCGCCTGAAGTCGAAACGACGATAAACTTTGAGTTACAACCGAAACCGCTTCCTGTTGCTGCTCTTTTTTGTTCCTTATGGCACTGGTTTTGCGTATTACAGTGTACTGCCATTTCGGCAGGGCGGAGATTATTTCGGCGAAACAGAGCTTGATCGATATCGCAACTCATGTTACGATATTGCGTTATGTTTTTTAAGATGTACGCACAGAAATCAGGATTGGTGGACCATTGGGCGCAGTTCCTTCCGGCATAACGAGATTTTTCAATTCCTGGATTCCTTTCACCAACAAAGGGAATCTGGCAAGGTGGTCGTACGCGGTCGACCGGATCAACGCGATGGAGCCGCGGCTGATGGAATTGTCCGACTACGACCTGAAAAAGGAGAGCCTTTCGCTGCGGTATCGCGCCCGGAGCGGCGAAACGCTGGCCAAGCTGCTGCCCGAGGCCTACGCCCTCGTTCGCGAGGCGGGCCGTCGCACGATCGGGATGCGGCACTTCGACGTGCAGTTGCTCGGCGGGACGGCCGTTTTTCACCGGTCGATCGTCGAGATGCAGACCGGGGAGGGCAAGACGCTCACCGCGACCCTGCCGATGTACCTGCACGCGCTGGTCGGACGCGGTTCGCTGCTCGCGACGGTCAACGATTATTTGGCCAAACGTGACGCGGAATGGATGGAGCCGATTTACAAGGCGCTCGGTATGCAGGTCGGCATCATCCAAACGCAGCAGCCGCAGGACCAGCGCCGCAAGGCCTACGCGGCCGACATCACCTACGGCACGGCGAAAGAGTTCGGCTTCGACTTCCTGCGCGACCGCCTCCTGCTGCGGCAGATTCGCGACGGTCGGCACGATCTGCTCGGATCGATGCTCGACAACCAGAACGGCCCGGCCGTAGCCAACGAAGACCCGGTGCAGCGCGAACCCTTCTTCGCGCTCGTCGACGAGGCGGACAGCATTCTCATCGACGAGGCCAGTACGCCGCTGATCATCAGCGCCCTGCCGACCGAAGAACAGAAAATGGAAGTCGAATGCTACAAATGGGCCGCCGATGCGGTCAATGAATTCGTCGAAGACGAGGATTACGAATACGACCATACGAAAAAATCGGTCGAGCTGACGAAAAAAGGCCGCCTCAAGGCCCGCATCATGGTCAAGCCGGAGGCGATGGACACGACGGGATTGTTCGACATTTACGAGTTCCTGCGGCGCGCGATCAAGGTCGACCGCGAGTTCTTCCTCGACCAGCAGTACGTCGTCATCGACGGCGAAATCGTCATCGTCGACGAATTCACCGGTCGCCTCGGCGAAGGCCGCAAGTGGCGCGAAGGCATTCACCAGGCGGTCGAGGCGAAGCAGGGCGTCGAGATCACCGTTGCGACGGGACAGGCGGCCCGCGTGACCGTGCAGGACTATTTCCGCCGCTTCGACAACCTGGCCGGCATGACGGGAACGGCGTTCACTTCTCGTGGCGAACTCCGCAAAATCTACCGCACGAAGGTCGTGCCCATTCCGACGAACCGCCCGCCGCAGCGCAAACGTCAATCGACGAGGGTGTTCGCCAACGAACGTTCGAAATGGGAGGCCGTCGTCGAGGAAGTGTGCGAACAGCACGCGATGGGCCGACCGATTTTGATCGGCACGCGAACGATCGACAAGTCGGAAATACTCTCGAAGCTGCTCGTCGAACGCGGCATCGAACACGAAGTGCTCAACGCCAACCACATTGAGGAGGAAGCGGCCATCGTGGCCAAGGCGGGCGAACTGGGCCGCGTCACCGTCTCGACGAACATGGCCGGGCGCGGAACCGACATCAAACTGACCGACGACATCAAGGGGCTCGGCGGGCTGCACGTCATCTGCACCGAGATGCACGACTCGGCGCGTATCGACCGGCAGTTGATCGGGCGTTGCGGTCGCCAGGGCGACCCCGGCACATACCGGCAGTATCTCGCGCTCGACGACGAACTGCTCGAAACGGCTTACGGTCCGAAAAAGGCGAAAAAATACCAGAAGCCGGGTTACAAGTCGGGCAAGGAGTACAACCGCTTCAAGGGCCGCTTCAAAAAGGCGCAGGACAAGGTCGAACGCAAACGCTTCCGCGACCGCAAGACGATGATGTACTACGAAAAGGAACGCAAAAAAATGCAGCTCGGCATGGGCCAGGATCCCTATCTCGACACGACGAACTGATTCCAGGGCCGAAGCGTGAGCGAGGGGCGGAAATCGGGGGGCGATCAAACGTTACGCCGACCCGACGGCTATGGCATAACGTCCAAGGCGGCGCCGGGATCGCTTTGTTGCCGCATCCAATCGTCGAGGGCTTTGCGCAGTTCGATGATCATGCCCCGGTGTTCGGGCGAATCGATCAAATTGTTCATCTCCCAGGGATCGTTGCGGAGATCGTAAAACTCCTCGGCAGGGCGGCGTTCGTTGCGCCGGATCGCCCGAACGGCCGATGAAATATTCTTCGCCGCATCACGACGCCATGACGGATAGTACGGTTGATTCGGCTCCTGCTGGATCCATTTGACGATATATTGTTCCTCCGGCAGAAGATTTCGAATATAGGAAAATTCCCTCGTTCGAACGGAACGGATCGGATAACGCGGCCCTTCCGGAAGATTGTTGTGAATCCCGTAAGCGTATTTCCCGTGTTCGTCGGTTTCCCCGCGAAGGACATCCAGAAAAGACGTGCCGTCGAGGTCAAGGTTGTCGAAATCGAAACGGTTCGGACGGATGACCGGCACGGCCCCGTTCGTTCGCGCGATGTCGAGCAGCGTCGGAACGACGTCGACGTATTGGACCATGGCCCCGGAGACGGCCCCCGGCTCAACGATGCCGGGCCAACGCAGAATCGCGCCGGCGTGTACGCCTTGTTCCCAACAGGTCCATTTCGCGCCGGGAAACTGGGCCCCCTGTTCGCTGAGGAAAAGAACGACCGTATTGTCCCGCAAACCGACGTCGTCGACGATATCGAGCAACTCGCCGATCTGTTTGTCGAGAAACACGACTTCGGCGAGATATTTCGCATAGGATTTTCGCGTTTCGGGAGTGTCGGCCCAGTGCGGGGGGAGTTGCAGCTTGTCCGGATCGAACGCCGAAGGATCGCCCATCGTCCAGGGAACATGCGGCTGGATGAAAGCGGTGACAAGCAAAAACGGCTCGTCCCGGCCGCGCGTCATGAACTCCCTGACGTGATCGAACGTGTAATCGTCGGTCGCGCTGACGCAATTTTTAGTCAACCCGGGAATTTCCTCGTAGGGAAACGACAAAGGCGGTCCGACGTGATCCTTGCCCGAAAGCCCGACGCGGTAACCGAGTTGCCGGAAATAATGAAACATGCTGACCGTTCCCGGCCGGCTGTTCGTGTGATTGCGATAGCTGCCCGTCCGCATGGGAAACAGGCCCGTGTAAAGCATGTTCCGCGTCGGCACGCACATGGCGATCGCGTTATAGCAGTATTCGAATTTCATGCCCTGCGAAGCCAGCGAATCGAGATTCGGCGTCGACACGTTCGGGCTGCCGTAACATTGGATGTCCGTGTAACTCAGATCGTCGGCGATCATCAAAATGAAGTTCGGCGGCGATTTGCGATCCTGTCCCGGCTCGGCGGCAACTGCGTTGAAAGCCGCCAAACCGACGAAAATCAGCGAAAAAATCAGGTGTCTCATGATTGTTTTAAAGTTGGTGGTTACTTCGCGGGAAGTTCGCCGCGGTAAATGGTGACACGGGACATTTTTCCCCGAAACGGCGGCAATGCTTCGTCGAAGACGGTCCCTTGTTCGTCGGAACCGATGATGAGCGTGTCCCCCGGAAGTTGCTGGATGAAGTCGGGAATTTCACCTTCCGCGACGGGTTTGCCGTCAATGCGGAGGACGAGTTTTTTCTCCGCAGTGATGATTCCCGTCAGGCGCGACTTGCCCGCGATTTTGTCCGGCGCGGAAATTTTGCAAACATCGCCGCCGATGCGAACCGCAAAACCGGGGCGACCGTCTTTCAGGTAAAGCGAATAACCGTGTACCGCGCCGCCTTGCGAAACAACGACGCCGTCGCCGGCTTGCGCGTCGATTTCCGCTTCAACGCTCCAAGGCACCCCGGCGCAATTGAGCGACGGCGATTTTTCGACTTCGATCCGGCTTCTGCCGTGGAACGTCGCGTCTTTGTCGGACAGCGTGACGTTGCCGCGGACCTGAAAGCGGTTCCTGTGTTCCGAAAGGTCTTCCAGCGAGCCGATGGTTTTGCGGTTATCGTTCGCCGCATTGAAACGCAGTTCGAATTTGACGCCTTCCTTCATGTCCAACGCGGTGGGGAGTTCACCCCAGGGCCACGGAAAGACGTTCGAACGTTCGGCCCAGTTTTCCCACTGTTGCGACAGCCGGGCGGCGATTTCGGGGTGTCGGGCGGCCAGGTTGTGCAATTCGCTTCGGTCGGCTTCCATGTCGTAAAGTTCCCAGGTTCCCTGCGGCCCTTTGGCGACGAGCTTCCATTTGCCGTCGCGAACGGCCCTGTTGCCTTCGTGTTCCCAGAACAACGGGCGTTTGCGGTTGAGCGTTTGCCCCTGCAATGCCGGCGTAAGACTCGTGCCCTGCATCGGCGTGACGTCAACGTCGCCGCGTTTTTTCGGATATTCGGCACCGGCCAGATCAACGCAGGTCGACATCAGGTCGACAAGCTGACCGTACTCGCGGTAGTATTTTCCTTTCATCGATTCGGCCGTCAAAGCCGGAGCGTGCATGATCAGCGGGGTCGAGATTCCGCCCTCGTGGACCCAGTGTTTGTACTCGCGAAACGGCGTGTTCGACACATTGGCCCAGCCGCGACCGTAGGCGATAAACGTGTCTTTCGGTCCGGGCATGACGTTCGGTCCGTGGATGACCGGATAACCGGCTCGCGTTCGCTTGGTTTCTTCGCGGCGGTGCATGATTTTATCGTCCGGATATGGCTCGTACACCGGTTCGGAAACGCGTTCGGGATAATCCTGCCGCGCGGTGCGGCCAGGATTTTCGGCACAGGCGCCGTTGTCCTGCAGGAAGATGATGACCGTGTTTTCGTATTGCCCGGTTTCCCTGAGCGATTGAACGATGCGGCCGATGCCCTGGTCCATGCGGTCGATCATCGCGGCGTAAACTTCCATGCAGCGGATTTCCCATTCCTTGTTTTTGACCTTGTCCCAGTTGGCCGCCTTGGGCGAAAGCCCCCAGTTCGGGTTGATCAGCCCCATTTCCTGCATGCGTTCGAAGCGTGCCAGGCGAATCGGGTCGTAACCGCCGTCGTATTTGCCCTCGTATTTCGCGATGTCTTCGGGCAACGCCTGCATCGGCCAATGCGCCGCCGTGTAGGCGACGTACATGAAAAACGGCTTTCCGGCGTTTGTCTCCTCATGCTCGCGGATGTATCTGGCCGCGTTGTCGCTGATCGCGTCGGTGTAATAATACGTTCCCTGCGGTTTGTATTCCGGGTCGTTAAAGGGCGAAATCGGCGTGTCGTCACGTACCAGGGTCGCCGGTTCGAAATAATTCCCCGCCCCGGTGATGGTGCCGTAAAACCTGTCGAAACCGCGATGCGTCGGCCAGTTGCCGCGTTGCGCGGTGTCGGTGTTGTTGTGCCGCGTGACATGCCATTTGCCAAGGGCGTAAGTGGAATAACCGGCGGGTTTGACGGCTTCGGCGATGGTCACGCAGGACGGCAAAAGATCGCCGCCGTAACCCGGGAGGTTGTGCCCTTCGACCATGTGGCCGATGCCCGCCTGGTGCGGATGCAGGCCGGTCAAAAGCGACGCACGGGTCGGACAACAGCGTGCCGTGTTGTAAAACCGGGTGAAACGAATGCCGTCGGCGGCCAGCGAGTCGAGCGTCGGCGTCTCAATTTCCCCGCCGTAACAGCCGATGTCGGAATAGCCCATGTCGTCCGACATGATCACGATGATGTTCGGCTTCGGTTGTTCCGCAACGACCGGGCCATACAACATAAGACATGACAAGAGGCACAATGCTATCAAGGAAAATATTTTCATGGTTCAATTTCCGTATCTGCTGCCAGGATTTCGCCTGATTATTGTGAACAGGGCCAACGGTCGGGTGGCAACAGGAGTCAGGGTTTTTCATGATGGGGACGAATTACATGTTCAAATTATTATAAATGAATGCCTTTTGAAAAGGAACAAACCGCATAAAAATTTCTGCCCGTGCTTTACCATGTCGTAGGGATTGTTTAAGATGAATGAAATATGAATACGATGTTCGTCTATGATAGAGGGGGCATTGGCGTTTATTGCCTCCACGCGAATCATTACAACCCGCATGTTTTCGGATATCACGTATTATGAATTTTCTGCACGGAATCAACGCCCTGACCTTGATTTTCACGGCCTTGTGCGTTTTCGCCATCGGTTATCGGTTTTACGGGCTTTGGATCGCCAACAAGGTTTTGAAGCTCGACCCGGCCCGCAAGACGCCGGCCGATCGTTTCGCCGACGGCCACGATTACGTCAGGACGAACAAGTACGTACTTTTCGGCCATCATTTCGCGGCCATCGCCGCGGCGGGGCCCCTGCTCGGACCGATTCTCGCGGCCCAGTTCGGTTATCTGCCCGGCGCCTTGTGGATTTTGATCGGCTGCGTTTTGGGCGGCGCGGTTCACGACATGGTCATTCTTTTCGCCTCGGTGCGGCATCGCGGCCACAGCCTCGCGACGATCGCATCGCTGGAAATCGGCGAATTCACCGGCCGTGTCGCGGGCGTCGCCATCCTGTTCATTCTGATTTTGAGCCTGTCCGGTCTCTCCATCGCCGTCGTGAACGCCATGCACGACAGTCCGTGGGGAACCTTCACCGTGTTTTCCACGATTCCCATCGCCATGGTCATGGGGCTTTACCTCGCCTGGCGACCCGACGGCGTCAAGGTGGCGAGCCTGATCGGGGTCGTGCTTCTGTTCCTGGCCGTCATCGCGGGGCCCTATGTCGCGGAGAATCCCGTTTTAGGACCCTGTTTCGATCTCAACCGCAACGCGATCGCGATCGCCGTCCCGATTTACGGATTGGCCGCCTCGCTGCTGCCGATCTGGCTTTTGCTTTGTCCCCGCGATTATCTTTCCACCTTCCTGAAAATCGGGACGATCCTGGCCCTCGTCGTGGGGATCGTTTTCATGAGGCCGACGCTTCAAATGCCGCCGATCACAGAATTCGTCCACGGGGGCGGGCCCATCGTCGGAGGCCCGGTTTTCCCGTTCATTTTCATCGTCATCGCCTGCGGGGCCGTCAGCGGATTCCACGCGATCATCGCCAGCGGGACGACGCCGAAAATGATCTCGAACGAACGCGAAATCCTGTTCGTCGGTTACGGGGCGATGCTGACCGAAGGCTTCGTGGCCATCATGGCCCTTGTCGCCGCGTGCATTTTGGTGCCGGCCGACTATTTTGCCATCAATTCCACTCATGAAGCCTTTGCCAAACTGGGCATGGAAGTGCAGGACCTGCCTGCCTTGACCGTGGCGGTCAAAGAAGAAAACCTCCAAGGCAGGCCCGGCGGTGCCGTCTCGCTGGCCGTGGGAATGGCCTCCATCTTTTCCGCGATTCCTTTTTTTAAGGGCCTCATGTCCTACTGGTACCACTTCGCCATCATGTTCGAAGCGGTGTTCATCCTGACCGCCGTCGACGCCGGAACGCGCGTCGGGCGGTTTTTCCTGCAGGAAATGTTCGGGAAATTCATCCCGAAATTCCGCGACGAACGTTGGTGGCCCGGCATTTTGATCACCAGCGTGTTGTTCACCGGGGCCTGGGGATACCTGCAATTCACCGGGAACATTTCCGTCATCTGGCCGCTTTTCGGCATGAGCAACCAGCTCTTGGCGGCCTGCGCCCTGATCATTGCGACGAGCATGATCATCCGCATGAACAAGGCCCGCTACGCTTGGGTGACCGCCGTGCCGGGGCTTTTCCTTGTCTGCATCACGATGTGGGCCGGATATATCCAGATTTTCCAGACTTACCTGCCGAACGGTCAATACCTCCTGGGTGTGCTCGGCATCATCGTCATGCTGTTGATGGTCGTCATCTTCATCGGCGCGTTTCTCCGATGGAAAAGGCTGTTATCCATCAAAACGCTCAAAACCGACCAATACGGGGACGAAGTGCTTGACATCGTTGAGGAATAAGGCCTTCGCCGGAAAATGATCCGCAAGAACAGCAGCCGGGAACGCAGCGCAGCGGAGTGACCGGGGTGAGAGTTTTCCAACTGGGAAAACATTCAATTTCCCTGCTCATACAAGGAACATCGCAGGAATTGAAATCTTGCACAAAATAGCAAACGTGTTCCCCGGTCATTCCGTTCGTTTCACTCACTGCGTTCCCGGCTGCTGTTCTTGCGGAAAACTTATTGGCGAATGCCTAAAGGAGATGACTCGCAAGGAACGGTATCGTGGTGGCGTTGCAAAAATGCCCCGCGTACCCGACGCTGCTTGCTCGTCGATGTATGGAAGTATCGCAAAAATCGCCCTTGACACGGGCTCCCGATTTTGGCATCATTCCGCCGAAACATGAACGCGGACAAGGATCGTCCCGCCGTTCCCGATTGAAAATTTCGGTTACATGATGATAAGTATACGCTGCATAAGGTTTTAAGGAGAAAACGAACCATGCGACATTCTCTCTTTTCCCTGGGAATTATTCTGGTCTTGGCCCTGATCGTCACCGGTTGCGGTGGCGGCGAGAAGAAGGGCGACAAACCTGCTCCGGCCAACAACGCCGCTTCGCCCGACGCGTCGAAGGAAACCGCGACCGTTCGCACCTCCGGCAAAACGTCGCACCCCTCACAGGAAGTGGTCATGCGATTCCTCACGGAAATCCTCAAGGATAACACGCAGGGAGCGATGGCCCTGTTTACCCCGAAAGCCCGACAGGAATACGCGAAAACCAATTCCACCCTGGACCCTGCGCAATTCAAGGGCATGGAATTCCGCATCACGGGCAGCGACGTGTTGTCCGAAACCGACAAAAATTTCTTCGGCGTATACGTCGACATGGTCGCAGAAGGCGAATCGATTGAAACCGTGTGGGGCGTGAGAAAAATCGGCGAAGAATACAGGGTCGCCAATCTCGCGATGAACTATGGCGGCGAATTCGTGACGCTGGATTTTGAAGACCCCGCCGGAACCCGCAGCACCTGGTCCGAAGGCGCCGCCGAACAACAGGCTCTGGCAAATCAACAGCAACAAAACCTGCCCGCCGGTCAACAATTTGCCCAGCCGCCGCAGTTCAACGTACAGGGTTTCCAGCAACCGAACACGCAACAGCCGCCGCAAATGGCACAGCCGAACACGCCGAATTTCCAATAGTTGTATTGTCGGCACAAAAAGATTAACGAACACGACGCTTGGCGCCGGGCCTGTCCCGGCGTTTTTCTTTTCACGCAAGATTATCGTAACAGAAATTGCAGCGTCTCGAAGGCTTCCCGGGCGTGGGTCAGCAAAAGAGCGGCGGCACCGGAACCTGTCAGCAGTCCGACGAGCGTCATAAAAACCATCACCCGATTCCCATGCACCGTGCGATGCCGCAGCAGCGCGTTGCGCAGGGATTTCTCGAAATTGAGCCAGCCTTGCGGATTCTGGTTCGAACCGCAGGCTTTCAACGTTACGTTTCGCAGCAGGGACAGCCGCTCCATGTAAAACTGGATGCCGAGCGTCGGCAGCGACAGCGAATTCCCGGCCCAACGCGCTTCGGGGTCGAGTTCCCGCCCGATCTGTTCGAGAATCGACTTCAGTTCCGACATGCCGACGTTGTAAATTACGACCCGGAATCGAAACACCGCGCCGAGAAACCAGACGACAAGCGCATAGAGCAGGGCAAGGAAAAACCAGGTGTAAAAGCCCCAAAACGTGAGCGCGTCGATGGGCATGAAATAGAGCATCGGCCCGACCATGACGAAACCGATCAGTCCAAGAGCCAGCGCGGTCAGGTCTTCCTGTCCCGTCAACATACGGGGACGATGTCCGCTGTTGAGCGCAGCCAACGCGAAAAAGTACAGCGCCAGCGGCAGAAAGGCGACGGCGATCGAAATCATGGTCGTGTCCCAAGGTATTCAAATAAATGCCAGTTTCCCCGCGACGATCAGTGCAGCGTTCCGACCAGTGCGTTGACGTCGGAAACGCCGTTTTCCCGCAATAACGACGGAAGCCGGTCCAAAATTTGCGGCACGATGGTCGGATTGTAAAAGTTGGCCGTTCCCACCTGCACGGCGTTGGCCCCGGCGACGAGAAACTCCAGCACGTCATCCGCCGATGCGATGCCGCCGATCCCGATGATCGGTTTTTCGACGTTTGCCGCCCGGAACGCCTGGCGAATCTGGTACACGCAGCGCAGGGCGATCGGCTTGATCGCCGGGCCGCTCAACCCGCCCACGGTGTTGGCCAGCCGCGCTTTCCGGTTGCGCCAGTCGATCGCCATGCCGAGACAGGTGTTGATCGCCGAAACCGCGTCGGCCCCGCC
>JAVBQX010000260.1:0-9753 GCA_031548645.1 Thermoguttaceae bacterium | reverse complement strand
AAATCATACGTGAGTACATTGAAACGCAGGATATGGTCAAACCGGACGATGATTTTAAGGTCAGCGACTCGGAATAAAGCTCTGTCGGGCTTTCAGCCGACGGAGGAACCCGCCGCCTTCAGGCGGCTTGTCGAATTCAGTTTTCAAGGTCCACGGGCGTCAATCTTAAAATATCGATTGGCGTCCTTTTAATTGCTCGGAGAAATACAGCCATGAAGAATCTCGCTCTGTTGTCGCTTTCCCTTGCTTTTTGCATCGGCGTCGCGGGATGCGGCAACAAAACCAAAGACCCTTACGTCGTTCACAAGGTGACCGGGACGGTGCAATATGACGGCAAACCGCTGGAAGGAGCCTCCGTGACGTTCTTCCCGGACGGTTCCAATGCGGAAAAAATGTCGGCCAGCAGCATTACCGACGCCGAGGGAAAATACAGCCTTCAAACGCAAGGGGTGGAAAAACCAGGCGCAATCGCCGGGAAATACAGCATCGCAATTACGAAAATCGAAGTCAAGGAAATGACGGAAGAGGAACGCCGCGAAGCTTTGCTTCAATCTTCGCGTTCCGGCGCCTTTCCGGCTTCAAGCAGCGCCAAGCAGCTTGTGCCGAAAAAATACAACAGTCCGCAAAGTTCCGGCTTGACGGCCGCGGTTGAGGCGAATGACAAAAATGTCATCGATTTTACTCTTGATTGATCAATAACTCCGCGTTCAATTCGTTCACACGTGTCCGGCGGTTACGGCTTGCCACCGTCGGCACGATCTCACCGATCAAATCGCGTTCCTGCCATTTTTCGCTTCGCGGTGTCGCAGGAATGCGTTGAGCAGTTCCGGGGCGATGATCCAGCCGCGACAGTTTTCACTGCCGCACAGGCACGGGATCGCGCGGTCTTCCGGCCAGGCGTAGTCGATCGTCAGTTCTTCGCCCGGTTCGATGTCGCGCAGCGCTTCGAGCCACATCTCGACGCCGTAGGCCGCGTCGGTGTTCTCATAATTCGTGCGACGCGTGACGCTGCGGGCACGTTCGAGGGCGATGCGTCGCCGTTCTTCGTCGTCCCATTCCTCGGACGGAATGTAATTCATGAACTGGCAGTTCGGTTCGCACGAATGGTTCAAAAAGCAGAACGGAGCCGCCGGTTCCAGCGAAAGCCAGCCGCCCGCGTCGATGCAATAATCCGAAGCGTAATCCAACGCGGTAAAGACTCGACCGCGAACCCGGCCGATTTTTCGTTCGCCTCGAAGTTTCCGGGTCGTGAAGACGCCCAGTCCGCAGGGTGTGCGGTCGACGCGGATGCCTTTCGGAAAATGCCGGACGAAATGCGGGTGATGCCGCTGCACGACGTCGGCGAACTCCGTCTCGGTGATGTCGCAGGAAAAAAACGGGAAAGCGGCGCGTGCTTGCGTGATCATATTAGGCTTAAATAATGATTTGATTTGAAATAAAACAACAAAATATGGCCGTTGAACCGACGTCAACACAGAGCCCGGAGCGTAAACGACGGTTCTGGACCGGGCGCTGACGCTTCCGGCTCCGTGTTGGGTTTACCATGCCATATCGCGCTGAACTACTGTCACATGTTTCGCGTCGCGAGCATCCGTTCGAGGCAGACACGCGCATCGGGGGCGATGGTTTCGTCGACGGCGACGAGGTTGACCGGCGAACCCGCGGCGATGTGTTCGAGCACGTGACACAGGTGGGCCAAGCGAGTTTGCGCCATGGTATCGCACACGGCTTCAACCTGCCCGAGCGTCGTGACGCTGCGGTCGCGGAACTGCCCGGCGAGGCGTTCGACGAGGTGCCATTCGGTTCCGACGGCCCAACGCGAGCCCGGCTGCGAGGCGGCGATCGTTTCGATGATCATGCTTGTCGAACCGGCGCAGTCGGCCTGGCCGACCACATCGGGGTAACATTCGGGATGTACGATGATTTTGGCCCCCGGCTGATCTCGCCGCGTATCGGCGATGGCGCCGGGCTCGAATTTCAAATGCACGGGACAGGCTCCGTCCCAGAGAATGACGCGGCAATCGTCAAGGTTCGCGTCCGGTGTTGGCGGCTGCAATTGTTCCGCCTCGCGGTTCCAGAGACAGGTCCGTTCGCGGGGAATGCCCATGCTTCGGGCCGTGTTTTGTCCCAACATTTGGTCGGGCAGGAAAAAAACGCGGTCGCCGCGGTCGAAGGCCCATTTCAAAACGGCCGCCGCATTCGACGAAGTGCAGGCCAATCCGCCGTGACGGCCGCAAAAGGCCTTAATCGCGGCGGTTGAATTGACGTAAGTGACCGGGATGACGCGGGCCGTGTCGAACCGGCGTGACAATTCCGCCCATGCGATTTCGACCTGTTCGATCGTCGCGGTGTCGGCCATCGGGCAGCCGGCCAAAGCGTCGGAAAGGGAAACGAGCACCCGCCGACCGTTCCTTGTTGCAAGATTTTCCGGGGAATTGGCCAACACATCCGCGGTTTCGGCCATGAAATGCACGCCGCAAAACACGATGAAATCGCATGCCCGGCTCTTCGCCGCCGCCTGGCTGAGCGCGAAGCTGTCGCCGGACAGGTCGACGTGCTTCATGATTTCGCTTCGCTGGTAGTGGTGTCCGAGAATCAAAAGGCGGTCGCCGAGCGCTTGCCGCACGGCTTCGATCCGTTCGTGAAGCTCGGCGTCCGATATGGTTTCATACGCGACGAGCGATTGTGGCACTGAGTTGCCTGATGTTTCGGTCATTGGCCCGGCCTCCGGTGGGAATGTTGTCAATGGAAGCTGATTTTCCCTCATTCTACCACCGGCGGCGAAAACGCCAAGAGAGACGCTCAACCGTCGGGATATTGCCGACAGTATTCGTACATGCCGATGATCGCCGAACTGGCAGCGTTTTGGGCATAAGGCAGGCCGTAAGTCGGAATTTCGAGCACGTCGTCGACCAGGCGGAGCACATCTTCCTCGACGCCCGATTTTTCGTTGCCGACGATCAGCACGCACTTGCGGACGAACTTGTACTCGTAAATGCAGTGCGAATCGTCCGTCTGTTCGAGGGCGACGAGGCGATAGCCTTCGGATCGCAGTTTTTTCAGAACCGGCGGCAACGTTCGCCGGATGTCGACCGTGACTGCTTCGCCCGCATCCCTCGCGATTTTCGACACGACATTGGCGTTTCCGCAGGCGATGATGTGCGTGATGCCGAAACAGCCCGCCGCGCGGACGATCCGGGAAAGATTGACGTGGCTTTTCATCGGCGGCATCGCGACGATGATTTCGCGCGGTCGCACGAGCGGTCGCAGCGGTTTCTGCCGCACCTGCAATTCCCGTTCGTCGTCCTCGTCGTCGAATTCGCGCATGATGCAGGATGATTATCGCGGTGACAGGGTGATGTTGATGGCGGATCGGTTCAGGTTGATTTGCCCGTCGGCCGGCGGATTGGGAACAGCTTGTCCCGGCGTCGGCAATTGCGTTCCGTGCAACCGCGTTGCAGGCTGGTCGGTGACGGGGGGGAGTTGCGTGACACCCGTCGCGGGCGGCCCGGTGAATTGCTGCATCATGGGTGTTGCCGAAACGGATGGCGGCGTAACGGTCGACGGTGTTATGAACGGCGGCACCGCGTGATTTTGCGGGTTTTGAACCGTTTCCTGGGGCACGACGGGGAATTGCGTCCCCGTTTGCGAAAGGCTGCCGGTTCGGGCGATGCGTTCCTCCTGCTGCCCCGGAGCAATGCCGTCGGAGCCGCGTCGGCGGTACATGGCCGGGAACCTCGCCTCGGCGAAACCGGCCGCACACGCAAAGGCTTCGTCGAATTCGAGCGGCCACAAACGCAGTCCGCTGCTGCCGGCGCTGTTCGGTTTTTGTTGGGCCAAAATCAGCCATTTGCCGTCCCCGGTCAGCATGGCGGACGAAATCGGATTTTGCACGCTGCGAAACGTCAACGGGTTTTCCGACGGATCGCCCTGGCCGAGATTCCAAAGCCGCGCTTCGCGGTCGAAACCGAGCGAAAGGAGTTGATTGCCCTGTCGTGAAAATTCGACCGACTTGATCGGACCGATGTGGCCGCTCAAAACATGGGCCACTTCCGGTTTCGCGACGCCGGTCATGCGCCAGAGGCGAATCGTGTTGTCGTAACTCCCGGAAGCGAGAAATCGTCCGTCGGGGCTGAACACCAGCGTCGAAATCCAACCTTCATGCTCCTGCAACTGCATCGGCATGCTCATGCTCTGGCGGCTTTGCAGGTCCCAGACCCGCAGAATCGAATCGCGTCCGCCGGTGACGAGCCAGCGTCCGTCGGGGCTGACGGCCACGCTGTTGACGGCCAGTTCGTGACCTTTCAAGACGATCTGTTCCGCCGCTGGATAGGCCGCTTTCAGGTCATACACGCGTACCGTCCGGTCTTCGCTCCCGGAGACGAGCCATTTCGAGTTGCTGCTGATCGTCAGCGAGCGAATCGGTTTTTCGTGCCCCTTGAGTACGATGGGAGCCCCCAAAACGCCGTTACGGGCCAATTGGTTCAGATCCCACAGGAACACGTCGTTGACTTCCTCACCTGCGACTTCGCGACCGTTTTCCCGGCGCGGCGGCTTGCCGTAGGCGGCGAGCCAGCGTCCGTCCTCACTGACGACCGCATTGGTAAAACGACAGCGCGTATCGCTGATGTCGGTCGGCTTTTCCGACGGCATGGGCAGTTTCAAATCCCAAATCCTGATCGTGCCGCCGCGCCCGACGCAGACTCCGTATTGCACGTTCGAGGTCATCAGCAGTTGCGACACGCCGCCTTTGATCGCGTCAAGCTGAAAACTGCCCGCGGCCTGGTCGTGTTTGGAAATGTCCCAGAGCCAGACCGCCCCGTCACCGCCGGCGAAGAGAAACCATTGCCCGTCGCGGCTCAGGGTCATCGCGTCGACCCCGCCGTGAAAGCCGTTGAGCGAAATGCCGAGGTTTTGCGAAGCCAGCGACTGGTTCAGGGCCCAGCGTGCGTTGGTCGGCACGTCCAGTTCCAGTTCCTTGAAGCGTTCGATCGCCTGCAGCGACAGGATCATGCTGCGCACCGGGTCTTTTTCCGCGTGGGCGTAAGATTCCCAGAGAAGCGATTCGGCCTCGTTTTGCCGGACGGTCCGTTCGAGTTGTTCGTTGTTGTGACGCGACTGCTCGTACTGTTGAGTGATTTGCGTCAGTTGCGTCTGCGTTTCCTGCAACTGACGGTCGAGCGCGACCGACGTTCCCGTTTCGTCGGTTGCATCGACATTCTTCCCCGGAAGCGGCACGGGAAATTCGGGGATTTGCCCCGTCAAAGCGGGCACCGGCGACGCTTGAGCCATCTCCAATGTCGGAACGGTCGGCGTATCGGCCGCCGGATTCGCGGACTTGCCCGGCTTTACGTTTCGCGGTTGTGGTCGGGGAATTTCAATGATCTCCGACGGGGCGATCATTTCGCCGGTTTCCGACGTTTCGCGGTTTGCCAATTGCGACCGGTTGCCCGATCGTGCGAGTTCGGCGACGAGAACCACCGCGCAAAACAGGAGGCAAAGCACGATGCCGAGCGCGGCGATTTTGACGCGACGCTTCATTTTTCCGCTTCGGCAACGCTCCGAATAATCCGCATAGGAAACGCGGCCGGCGTCTTTTGCGACGACCGTGCAAGTGTCGCAATGTGCGACCGTTTCGACCGCGACGAACGTTTCCGCCTGTTCCGGCGATTCTTCCGGCGCGGTGTCCTGCGGTTCTTCCGGCTCAACGTGTTTTGCCTTGCGGTGCGACAGCGAGTTTCGCCATTGGAGATAGTCGTCCAACTGTTCGTTTTCGAGATGCACCAGGGCCGAACGCACGCGGCCGACCATCGAATAAAATCCGGCGTCTTCCGTTTTGTTCTCTGTGGGGCGGTCGAAATTTTTCTTGACCGTCTGCATCGGCACGGGGCCGATGACCGATTTTTCACGATTGTCCCGACGTTTGGGGAAATGGGATTCGATTTCAGAACGCAAACGATCCAGCTCACGTTCAATATCTTCGATTTGGAGCGAATCGACCGCGGGACTGATTTTGAGTTCGAATTTGAAGCCGCACGCGGGGCAACTGACGACACGGGCGCTCGACGCAACCGGCTGTTCGAAAGAATAATGACACAATTGGCAAGTCACCGGAACCGTTGCGCAATCCTCCGCGCACGAAGGCCTGCGGGGCTCGCGCCGATATTTTGCGCTGGCCGACCGGAGCACTTCGCGAAGCTCCTGCCGCGAAGCAAGCCCTTGCGTATCTTCTGGTTGTGATGGTTGACGTTGAAAAGCCATGCGTCACATTCCGCGATGGGAACAAGTGGTCTTTATGTTCAGTATTTTCCGCAAATCCCCTGTTTTAACCGGAAAAGCCTGCAATACAAAAGGATTCATCGTCTTTATCGGCCAAACGAGGGTGTTTTATGATTAAATCCGGAATAATCGGAAAAAATTACACAATCGGCTGGATTTATGAATCGCAAAAAATGACAACCGAGAACGCGAAGCGGCGGTCCGTCAAATAATCGCCAAGTCGATTTCGGCGTCGACGGTATCCCGGATAATAAAAAAACGATCTGTCGCCGCATCAAAGCCGGTGTCGGCTTGATGCGAAGTATTGAAGATCGGGAATAATTCGAGCAGGAAGCCGAAGGAGGTTCGCGAGTCGTAGGCTCGGCACCAGGCGTATTGAATCTACGTGACGGGCCGGATACAATGGTGCTGTTGCGGCGTCGGAACTGCAAGGGCCGCAACAACTTTTCGATTGCCGATTGAACATCCCCGCCGTCAAGAAAGGTCATTACCATGAAATTTTCCCGCCTGTTGCGTTGTGCGTTCATTTGTTGCGCACTGTCTGTCGTGTCAAACGCCGTCATGGCCCAATCGCCGGAACGATTGAAACGCTCCGAATCGTTTTTCGGGATACACTTCGATTTTCATGCGGGGCCGGATTGTACCGAGGTCGGCAAGAACACGACGCCGGAGATGATCAACGCGATCATCGACAAGGTGAAGCCCGATTATCTGCAATGCGATTGCAAGGGTCACGCGGGCTACACGAGCTATCCGACGAAAGTCGGCCACCAGGTGCCGGGTTACGTCGGCGATCCGCTGCGGGTTTGGCGCGACGTGACGGCGGCTCGCGGGGTCGGGCTTTACATGCACTACTCCGGCGTGTGGGACAACCGCGCGATTGAGCTGCACCCGGATTGGGCCACCATCGACGGGGCGGGAAATCCCAGCAAAAACATGACTTCCGTGTTCGGACCGTATGTCGACGAACTGCTCATTCCGCAGTTGAAGGAATTGGCCGGCGTGTATGATATCGACGGCATTTGGGTCGACGGCGAATGCTGGGCCACGATGCCCGATTACGGCGAGCGGGCGCAAAAACTGTTCCGCGAAACGACCGGCATCGAAAACGTCCCGCGAGGCCCCGGCGATCCGCATTGGTTCGAGTGGATGCAGTTTCACCGCGAGGCGTTTCGCAGTTACATGCGGCATTACGTCGCGTCAGTGCGAAGCGAGCAGCCTGCGTTTCAAATTTGCAGCAATTGGGCCTTCACCGATCACATGCCGGAGCCGGTTTCCGTGGCGGTCGATTTTCTTTCCGGTGATTACTCGCCGCAGGACAGCGTCAATTCGGCCCGTTATTCCGGGCGTTTTCTCGTGCACCAGGGCGTGCCGTGGGACCTGATGGCGTGGAGTTTTTCGACGACGCCGCGCCAACAGAAAACCGCCGTGCAACTGAAACGCGAAGCGGCCGTCGTACTCGCGCTGGGCGGCGGATTCCAGGCGTATTTTACGCAAAATCGTGACGGCAGCGTGCGTTTGAACGAAATGGACGTGATGGCCGAGGTGGCGAAATTCGCCCGTGAACGGCAGGCGTTTTGCCACCATTCGATCCAGATTCCGCAAGTCGCCGTGTTGTTTTCGACCGACGCCTATCAACGCAACGCACCCGGTTTGTTCGCGCGGTACGGTGACAACGAAAAACTGCGCGGCGTGTTGCAATGCCTGCTCGAATGGCAGTACAGTGTTGACGTGGTAAACGAAAACATGCTCGGCCGCAACCTCGAACGTTTTCCGATGATCGTCGTGCCGGAATGGAATTACTTGCAACCGACGTTCCGCGATGATTTGGTGCGGTACGTTGAAAACGGCGGCAAGCTGTTCGTCATCGGGCCGGAATCGACCGGGCTGTTTACCGAAGCGTTCGGCGAGGACATTGCGAAAACCGAATCAATCGTCGTCAAACCGCGGGGCAAAGGTGCCGGCGCGTTCCTGCCGCGACCAGTCGGAATCGAATACGCCAAGACGGGCGATAAAGGCGTTCGTGAAATCATCGGCGCGACGGCCCGCACGCTGTTCCCCGAACCGAAAATTGAAGTCACCGGCTCGCAATGGGTCGACGTTTCGCTCAGCCGACTCGGCGACAAACTGACGGTTCACCTCGTTAACACGTCCGGCAATCACCGCGACACGCCGATCATCGAAGAGATCGCCCCTGTCGGCCCGCTGCAAATCACGATCCGCTGCGACGCCAAGCCGCAACGCATCACGCTTCAGCCCGAAAACAAACTGTGCGATTTCACCTTCACCGACGGCAAAGCGACCCTGACCGTCGATTCCGTCCCGATTTACAGCATCCTTGTCGTCGAGTGAACGACAACATCGTACTTGAGTCATCAAATTTTCATCACCCCCCCTTGTCCGCATGAGGAACCGATCATGGTGCAAATATTCGCTGTGTTGTGTCTCATTTTACCGTATGATCTTTCGGTCGAATACATGAACAACCCCGTCGGAATCGATACGCCGAAACCGCGGTTGAGTTGGAAATCGCTGGCGGTCGACGCGGACGCGAAAAATCTGACGCAAACCGCGTATGAAATTCTCGTCGCGTCGAGCCCGGAAAAACTCGCGAACGACGAGGGCGATCTCTGGGCGACGGGCAAAGTCGCAACCGATCAATCGCTGAACGTCGAATACGCCGGCAAACCGCTCGTCACCTCGCAGCGTTGTTACTGGAAAGTACGCGTGTGGGACAATCAAAGCAAGGAGCCGTCGAAATGGAGTGAGCCCGGCTTCTGGATCATGGGGGTCATGAACCCGGACGATTGGAAAGCGAAATGGGTCAGCCTGCCGGAAAATTTGCGGCCGGATTACGACATGAACGGCTCGAAATGGATTTGGGCCGGTGACGTCGACAGTCTGCAAAACGCCGCACAGGGGGATCGCTATTTCCGCAAGGAATTCGATGTGCCGGAAGGTCTGGAATATGACCGCGTCATCCTGGCCCTCACCGCCGACGACAGTTACGAAGTGGACATCAACGGCAACCGCGCGACGCAAACCTGGGGGTTTTTCAACGACTGGTCGTGGCTGCGATTTATCGATGTCGCCGAGCATCTCAAGCCGGGCAAAAACGAAATCATCGTCAAGGTCATCAACAAGGAGCCGGGGCCGACGGGCTTGCTGTTGAAACTCAATGCCGTGAAAGACGCCGAAGAAGCCAGGTCGGCACCGCTCTGCGAAACGGTTGTGCAAACGCTACTCGTGACGGATGACACATGGACCGCGTCCCCTTCAAAGGACGGAAACGATTGGAAACCGGTCAAAGTCGTTGGCGATATCGATTGCCGGCCGTGGGGGAAAATCAAGCGGACCGTCAATACGGCTCCTTACAGTTTCATGCAGCATTTTGAACTGAAAAACCGCAGCGGCATCAAGGAAGCGACGCTGCATATCACGGGGCTTGGATATTACGAAGTCGGTTTCGGTGAA
>JAVBQX010000318.1:0-3829 GCA_031548645.1 Thermoguttaceae bacterium | reverse complement strand
GTTGGGCGGAATCCGTTCGACAGGCGATTGCATGGGCCGCAGAGGAAATTTACCTTTATCCGCTCTACGTTCGCGATCAAACGCAGCTCGGCCATCACGGTTTTCATTGGCCGGACATTCGCGCCGAATCGTATCAAATCGGACGCCGCATGTTGCTTGACGCCGGTTACACGCAAACGTCGATGCGGATGTGGTATCGCGAAAACCGTCAACACGCCGTTGAAAAAACACCGCCGGATTATACCTGTCAATCGGACGACATGATCGGTCTTGGTTGCGGGGCGCGTTCCTACACGAAAAACTATCATTACTCATTCGAATACTCCGCGGACCGCAAAACGTCGCACGACATCATCACGCAATACGTCAATATGTCCGATGCCGATTTTCGTCGGGCGCATTACGGTTATCTTTTGGGCGAAGAAAACCAAAAAAGGCGTTACCTGATACTTTCGCTGCTGCAATGCGACGGCCTTTCGCGAAGCGATTACCGCGCGCGATTCGGCAGCGACGCGTTTTTTGAATTCGCCGAACTCTTGGAACTGCACCGGCGCGGTCTGCTCATCGTTGACCGGGAACGCATCCGCCTGACGGATGACGGAATCGCACTGTCCGATCAAATCGGCCCGTGGTTGTATTCGCATCAGGTGCGGCAGCGAATGAACGGCAAGCCGTTATGACGCACGCAAAAGAGTCACTCACGCTGCTCTATCGGGGATCGCTTTCCTCGTGCAATTACGCATGTGAGTATTGCCCGTTCGGCAAAACGGCATTTGACGTTGAAGCACTCAAGGCCGACAGCCTCGAATTGGAACGCTTCGTCAATCACATCGAACAGGGACAATACGCCGACTTGTCGTTGATGTTCATTCCGTGGGGCGAAGCGTTGATTCACAAGCATTATCAACAGGCGATGATTCGTTTGAGTCGTGTTTTCGCGATTCGCACTGTGGTGACGCAAACGAGCCTTACCGTGCGGCCCGATTGGCTTCGTGACTCTCACGCGGAAAAAATCGCGTTTTGGTGTACCTTTCACCCGACACAAACCACGCTTGACGCGTTTCTTTCGCGGCTTGACGTTTTGAACGTGCGTTCAATCCGTTACAGCGTCGGCATCGTGGGACGCGATGATTTTTACGATGTCGGTTTGCAATTGCGCAAAAAACTTCCGCCCCATGTTGCGTTGTGGGTCAACCCGCTTGACGACGACATCGACGCTTACACGCCGGATCGCATCAAACAATGGTCGCAGATTGACCCGGTGTTTTCGCACACCGCGAAAAAACGATTGACGAAAGACACCAAGTGTCGCTGCGGCACATCCGTTTTCACCGTTTCCGGCAATGGCGACATGCGCCGCTGCCCGTTCGTCAATGAGATCATCGGCAATCTTTATGAAAACGAGATACCGACGATCACGGAACACTGTCCCAACGAGCAGTGCAACTGTTACATAGGCTATGCCCATTGGGAATCGGATTCCTTTAGGGACATGTACGGTGACAACATTCTGGTTCGCTCGGCGAAATCATGAGGCGTTTATTTCCGGATGACATGAAATTTGTGCGTCACCAATCTCCAAAGGCGAGTGCGGCCTGGCAGATTATCAGGTTCGAAACTGGAAAGGTTGGTATCTTCACATGGCGTTGAATTTGTTGACGTTGTGGTTTCTGATCGAGGAACTTTTGAATCAAAAAAAGCGTATCGGTAGCGTCCGACTTCTTGAAATACAGTAATTCGCAGGGCAAATTCGCGGATTGTCATGCCTTGCGGCATACCTTCATCACCAACCTTGGGCAAGCGAACGTTACACCCAAAATCGCCCAGACGCCGGCAAGACGCTCGAATATCTCCTTGACCATGAAATTTATTCGCATATTAATCCCGGAGAGCGGGCGAAGGCGATCAACGCCCTGCCGGGTTTGTCGCCGAAGAGAGATGAGATAGTGTGATGTGCTGCTTTGCAGGGCAGTTTTTGGGTTAATCGCCTTAAACCGCCCTGGTTTTTTTAAGGCGACTGCGGCAAAATAATCTTTGACGGGGCGGCAGGAATCTCTTTTTTACCAAGCCACAGTACGGCATTACGAAGAAGCGTTGCAAATTCCGGGGATTTCAGCGCCCGCAAGTCATGACCAAGCACGGTAGTGAAGGCGTGTCCGTCACCGTACTTGTAAAGATAGGCCATTGGAAATTTCGTTTTTTGCTTCGACGAGGTCGCCTCAGCCAAAACGTGAATCGGAAGGTCGCCGCCCATGCAGGTATAAAGTTCATCGTCTATTTTGAAGTCGGAGATGTGTTTCGTGATGGGGTGTTCCTTGTCGACGATGGCCACTTCGAAGTTTTGGAACGGATCATGGGGCGTAAGAGTGCGGTCGTAATTCCGACCTATGAGTTGCAGCACTCGGTCGGAATGCTTCTCAAACATACCGATCGCAAAATGATAAATGACGATTCCTTTGCCAGATTTGAGAAATTTTTCTATATTGTCGAGCGCGAGATTGTCGTCTTTGGTATCTTCATATTCCCGCAGATTGCAAAAATTGAAGAATATCACGTCGTAATCGAAAATTTTATCGGTGCAGAGGGTGTTGTAATCCGGTTCGAGTTTGACGTCCAATTCGGGACATGAAGCCAGTTGTTTTGCAATTTGCGGAGCGGTTTCCTGCCAAGCATGGTATTCGATGCCGGTCACGACGAGTACTCTCACTTTTTCGGATTTTTCTGTCGCCGGTTGTGCAAAGGCGAATTGCCATCCGCACACAAATGCTAATACCACCGAAATAATCAAAACACATTTTGAAATTTTTTTGAAAGTCATGAGAATTATCCTTCTCCAGTAAATGTTACCATGAATAGCCAGGACCGACGGCCACTTTTTCATCGGCTCCCGGATTGGCGCTTTGGGCAAGTCATGAACGGGGAATCAGGCAAGGTATCGCAACGGAATTATGAAAAAACATCGCATGGCAATTCAGCAAGTTCATCCGGTGTCATTGTCATCGCCGCCGTGGAAAACGCGTCCGCAAACGTCGGCGAGGGTGTCATGACCCAAACGCGATGGCGCTCCACCGCAAACGCCACACGCACGGGGTGATAAATGTGATTGCCGCGAACCTGCGTTCCCGAGCAACTGATCGAGGTGTTATTCAGGAAAACGGTCCGCTCTCTGTCGTGACCGTCGATCACGACCGGCCAGCCCGGATGCTCCGGCGGATTCATGGCAAGGATCGTACTGGTATCCGCGCCAAGCAATGCGTGTGAATAACCATACGAACGAAGCCAAGGGGCGGCGATACATTCCAACGCGAATCCCTTGCCGATGCCGCCAAGATCGATTTTCAGTCTTTCCGTTTCACTGCGCACCCGTAAGGGTCGTGTCAAAAGTGAGAATGGCGGCTCCATGTATCCACAAGGATTCGTTGCACTCGCATAGGCCACGTTGAAATGCCCTCGCGTCAACCGCGCTGCTTCGACCGCCTTTGTCAGGCAACGCCAGGTTTCCGGGGAAACGATGGTTGATTCACCGTGTTGAAGACGGTTGATTCGTGAGACATCGCTGTCCTCGATAAAACGACTCAAAAGCGATTCCAGGCGGCGGATTTCGTCAAAAATCTCTTCCGCAAGAGAACGAATTCCTTGCGACTCGCTTTTCGGCGATTCGACGACGAGCGAAAAGCGGGTCGACATGGCGGTACTCCAATGTCGGTGCAGCATGGCTACCTCACGACAAGCGTTTTCCATTTCGCCATCGAACGCTTGAGGTGAATTTCCGCGTCACCGCTCTGACCATAACACTGCAAACCGATCGGGCCGTGATAATCGATTCTTT
>JAVBQX010000162.1:0-2930 GCA_031548645.1 Thermoguttaceae bacterium | reverse complement strand
CAATTCTTTTTGACTGAATGCACCGCTCATCAAGACCTCCCATTTGAAAAATTTCAAAAACGAAAGTCTAACAAAAATTTGAAAGAGCGCAACTCGGTGTAAATTGTTAGCATTGCCTAAATACGCGCGCTCGTCCTGGCCTATGCCGGACAGCTTCCGATTTCCATGGCCTCGGACGGACTTTCCAACACGCTCCTGTTCTCGGAAGTGATTGCAACGGATTACGGGCCTGATACGGGACGAAACGCCCTCATCAGCGACTATCGCGGAGGGGCTTATCGAACGATGAGCGCTTTCTTTTCCACGTATTTCCAACCGAATACGAATCAAGCGGATGAAACCTTTACCGGCTCACCTTCTTACTGTCATGGAGAAACCAATAAAAAGCGTGCCCCTTGCGTGATGTATGCCGGAACCGCTCTCGAATCCCGTTACTCCGCCCGCAGCCTCCATACGGGCGGGGTCAACGCGGCGATGGGAGACGGCAGCGTCCAATTTTTCAGCAGCACCGTATCGCCGGCCAACTGGAGAGCGCTTGGAACCGCCAGAGGTGGTGAATCCGTCTCGATTCCTTAAGACATCCAACCGACAACATCGGCCTTTTCGTCCGGCTTGACATTGGCGTCCGAAGTTTATCAGTGTTGAAAACTCTTTGGCAAGTTGAATTGTTCGCCGTTCCTTCTACAAATGGATCCACTATGACCAGAACGAAATTTTTTCCGAGCTGTGCGCTGCCCTGTTGTTTGATGATGGCGATGTTTTTCATGACCGGATGTAAAAAAAACACCAATCCGGACGGAAGGCTGGACGTTTCCGGGAAAATCACTATGAACGGAGCTCCGACGAGAGGGAGTGCCATCATCCGCTTTGATCCCGTAGGGAACGACAAAATGGCTGGCGGAAGCGGTTTTATCGACGCCAAGGGAAATTATCTCTTGACAGGACAAGACGGGGTCAAGCCGGGAAAATATATCGTGCGAATTTCCTCGGTCGATACTTTCGACAAGGCGACGGATACCTGGCGTACGGCCGAAACCCCTGAAGGAAGGGAATATGCCGTTCGGGTGGTTCCCCGGGAATTCAATGATGAAAGCAAAATAGAATTTGAAGCGATTTCGGGAAAACGAAACGTCTTCAGTTATGACATCGTTTCAGATGCCAAACCGGAAAGACTTGGGAGGTGAATTTGATATCGATGTAACAAAAAACAAGTCGAAGTTTCATTGTATCCGGTTGCCAATAGGGCAATCCGCAAGTTCTGGCGTCGGAAAAATGTTTCTGGTAAAATAAGCGTGGAAACAAACAACTAAAAACGAATAGTGAAAAGTTACGCAAGCGATAAGACGCGTTTCCCCGATTTTTCACTATGACCTTTTCACTATGAACATTTCCCTTTCCTCATGAACTTCGGCCCTTTTGTTTTTCAGCAGCCGATTTGGCTGTTGCTGTTGTTGCCGTTCGTGGCGACGTTTTTCATCTGGCGGATTCCTTCGCGGCTTCTGACCGTATTGCGGGTCCTGCTGATCGTGCTGCTCGTGTTGGCCATGACGCAGCCGCAACTGATTTTGCCGACCCGCTCGGGTACGATCGTCGTCATCGCCGACCGCAGTCGTTCGATGCCCGGCAATTCGGAGGAACAGCAGTTGCAGGCCATCGAGCTGCTGATGGGCCGGATGGGAAGCCGCGACCGGCTGGCCGTCGTCAGTTTCGGGGCCGCGCCGGTCGTCGACCGCACGCCAACGGGGCCGTCCGTCTTCGGGCGTTTCGAGTCGGAACCGTCGCGCGATGCGTCCGATTTGCACGCGGCCATCGACAAGGCCCTGTCGCTCATCCCGGTCGGTGATTCGGGCCGATTGCTCGTTTTATCCGACGGACGCTGGACCGGTCGTAAGCCGAACGATCTGGCCTCGCGGTCTTTGCAGCGCGGCGTTCCGATCGATTACCGCCTGTACGAACGGTCAATGGCCGGGGACGTCGCCATCCTGTCGCTGGAAACGCCCGCGTCCGTTTTGCCCGGCGAGGCCTATACGCTCACCGCTTGGCTTCGCGTTCCGGTTGCGCAGGACGTCGAATTCGAACTGCTCAATAACGACAAGGTCATCGCCTCGGGAACACGGCACATGCCCTCCGGTGACGGGCGGCTGACTTTTCGCGATCGCGCCGGCAACCCCGGCACGATTCAATATTCGCTTCGCGTCAAGGGCAGCGAATTCGACCCGATCGAGGAAAACAACCGCCTGCAGAAACTCGTCGGCGTCGAGGGGGCCAAGCCGATTTTGCTCGTCAACCAGACGGGCACCTCGAAACTGTCCGAAATTCTCGAGCAAAGCGGCATGCGCAATGAAGTCGTCAAGGGCGGCGATTTCGATTGGACGTTGCAAAAGCTGAGCAACTACTCGGGGCTGATCATCGAAAACACGGACGCACAGCAACTCGGCGCGATGGGACTGGCCCTCATCCCCGAATGGGTGCGGAACACCGGCGCGGGCATGATGATGACCGGCGGGCGAAGTTCGTTCGCGCTGGGCGGCTATTATCTCACCGACGTGGGCGAACTGCTGCCCGTTTCGATGGAGCAGCGGAAGGAACACCGCAAGCTGGCGTCGGCGATCGTCGTCGCGCTTGACCGCAGCGGCTCGATGGCCATGCCGATCGCCGGCGGACGCGTTAAGATGGACCTTGCGAATCTGGGCACGGCCGAAGTGATCAGGATGCTTTCCCCGGTCGATGAAATCGGCGTGATCGCGGTCGATTCGTCCCCGCACGAAATCATCCGCATGGGGCCGAACTCCGACCCGCAGACCTTCGCCGCACGCGTCATGACCATCGAATCGACGGGCGGCGGAATTTACACCTACCAGGCGCTGTTCCGATCGGTCGAAATGCTGCAACAATCGCGTTCGAACACGCGGCACGTCATCCTGTTCGCC
>JAVBQX010000126.1:0-6834 GCA_031548645.1 Thermoguttaceae bacterium | reverse complement strand
TTTTTACAACTGGCGCAAAAGCGGTTTTTGATTTTCGGCGTGGCCAACAAGAAAAGCGTGGCCTGGCACATCGCCCGGATGCTGCGGGAAGAACAGGCCGAAACGGTGTTCGTCGTGCGCGACGATAAGACCGCCGAACAGGTCGGCAAGCTGTTTGACGGGGCCGACGTTTTCGTGTGCAATGTCGAACAGGAGGACCAGATCGCCCGGCTGCGGGCCGAAGTCGGCGAAAAATACGACCGTTTCGACGGGCTGGTGCATTCGATCGCCTTTGCCGATTACAACGACGGGTTGCGACCGTTTCACGAAACGGGCAAAAAGGCCTTCCTGCAGGCGGTCGATATTTCGTGCTTTTCGCTCGTGTCGATCAGCCGGGCCTTCGCCGACCTGCTCGACAAGAACGCGTCGGTGGTCACGATTTCGATTTCGACCACGCGGATGGCCAGCGAGAATTACGGCTACATGGCCCCGATCAAGGCCGCCCTCGATTCGTCGATCGTGTTTCTGGCCAAATCGTTCAGCAATTTTTCGAACGTGCGATTCAACGCCGTGGCGCCCAGTTTGCTGAAAACTTCGGCTTCGGCGGGCATTCCGGGCTATCTCGATTCCTATCTTTACGCCGAACAGGCCATTCCGCGCAAATCGGCCCTGACGACGGAAGAGGCCGCCGCGACGGCCGTGTTCCTGCTCAGTCCGCGTTCGAGCGGCATCAACGCACAAAAGATCATCGTCGACGCCGGCATGTCGATCAATTATTTTGACAAGGCCATCATCGGCAAGGTCGTCGGGAACGGTTGACGACGGTTATTTGGCACTATTGAAATAAACGACGTTGCGGTTTTGATCGGCCGCGGTCGACACGGCGTTGTCCGTTTCGATGGTCCGGCGGAATCCGGCCTGTTCAATCGACGGGGCCGTTTGGCGGGACGCATTTGACGAAGGCATCGAATCGCCGGGCGAATTCGGAACCGGCAACGAGTTGCTCCGGGCCATCGATACCGAAACCGGGACGGCTTCGTCATACTGCGACCGTCCGGCGGCGGTTTTCACGGAATGATACGCCACCGGATTCGTATTTTGCACGATCAACCTGTCGGTGCTCCATGACGTGTCGCTTGCTTCTTCATCAACTTCAGGAAACCGTTGCGGCGATTCCGCGCCGAGGTTCTGCAGGACCGCCGACGAGGGGCGGCGTTGCGGCACGGCCGGTTGCTGATCTTCCAAATCGGCGGGCATCGCCGGCGTCGCATTCGGCGCTGACGGGGCGATCATATCATCGCCGTTTTCCGGAAACAATGCCGAACGTGTGACTTTCGGCGCCGGCTCGGCCGACATTTCCCGCAAAGTCTGCGACGGGAGCGGCGACAAATCGCCCGGCAATTCCGACGCTTCCGAAACCGACGGAATCGTTTGCGTCGGCGTCATGCGGGCCGGCATTCCCCGCGACATGCCCTGCGGCAAAGTCTGTTGCGAAGTCTGCGGCGAAATTTGCGTCGGCGTGTGCAACACACCCGGGCGGGCGCTGCCCTGCGGCAGCGGTCCCCACGGCGGGATATTCGAGGGCCGCGGCTCGGGGGGCGCGAGCGGGTTCGGCGCGGGCGGGGCCTGTCGCAATTCCTGCGGGAAAATCAGATCGTCAACATTCGAAATGTCGGGCGCCCGTTGCGGCGACATTCCCCCCGGCAAAAGCGGGGCCGGCGGCAAACTCAAATCCGAGCTTTCCTCATCCTGGCCGGAAACCAGTTGGCTGTAATCCGTCTCGCGAACGCTTCCCGGATCGATCCAGATGCCGTTTTCGTCGAGTTGCATGATCCCCAGATCAAGGCACAGCGCCGAACGCATCCCGTAATGGTCGACCCAGATCGCCATAAACTGATTTTGGGCGTCAAGCAGGCTGTTGAGGGCCTCGACCAGGTCGCGGGCCAGGTTGTTGCTCATGCTTTCCGAAGTCTGTCCGACCGCCGGCGGTTTTTCCATTGCGAGCTGGGCCAGATGTACCCGCGAAATCGCGACCAGCACCGCACGGCGGCGCACCTCGAAGTCGAACTGCACGTTGTCGATGTTCCGCAGCGAATCCCGCAGGGTCTTGTTGACGCCGTCGACGAAATTGTAGTAATTCCGCCGGGCACGCTGGTAGTTGATCTGGGCCTCGCGATAGGCGTTCCGCTCGATCAGCCGCGTCAGGGGCGCGTCCCATTCGACGCCGACGTTGATTCTCCCGTTCCTGCTGTCAAACGCGACCGGGTTGTTCGTCCGGGTTCCGAGTTCCCCGTTGACGGAAAAGTTCAGGTAACTCTGCAACTGGTTGGCCGCGATTTCAATATCACGCCAGGTGTTGACCAAATCCGCCCGTGAGTTCATCCAGTCGAGTCGGTATTGCGAAGCGACCTTGATCGCCGTTTCCGGCGTGATGTCGATCGGCGTCATCGAAATGGCATCCAACCGGGCCCGCGCCTGTTCGAGCGACAATTGCCGCACGTCGCCGGTCAGTTTACGCATCACCTGTGACATAAAAAACCGGTACGGGTCCGTCTGCTCGTCGTTCAGTTTCCGCCCGGCTTCGTCCGGAAGTTTCGTCGCCGTCAGGGTCCCCTGCATCCGCAACGCGATGAGGCATTCCATGCTGTCGGGGTCGATGCGTCCCAAGCCGAGCATTTTCACCAGTTCGTCGCGGTTGATCTTTCTCACGTTTTCGATCAGCCGGGTGGTCATTCTCAGGTTGGCTTCCAGGCCGGGGACTTCTTTCCGCAGGTGGGTCACGCGTTCGACGAAGGTTTCCTCACTGAAACTGGCCGGGTCGACGTAACCTTCGAACTGTTCGGTCTGCTGCTCCAGGAAACGGATGTTGGAAATGCGTTCCGGCATTTTCGCTTCGAGTTTTTCGATGTCCGTATACACGTTGGCGATTTCGCCGTTGAGACGGCTGCAAATGAGGCTCAGGGCATCAATCAACGAATCGGGGATATGCTGTTTGTGATCGCGAATGACCAGGTAGTGCGTTTCCAAATCCTCCTGCAACGCGGTCAGTTCGGGCGACATGATTTCAAACTGTTTCAGGAGCGGGTCGTCGATTTGCACCTTCAAATCGGGCGGCAAACCGAGCCGGCTGACGACGAACTGCTCGACCGACGAATTGTAACTGTTGACCTGCGACATCAACTGGCTTTGTGATTCCAGGTAATTGGCCCGGGCCTGTTCGACCTGGATGTATCCGTCGACGCGTCCCGCCTCAAATAGCGAAATGAACTGTTTTTCCGATTCCCGCATGGAAATGACGTTGTTCTGGATGTTGTTGATGCGAACCTGCGAGGCCAGCAGCGAAACGTAGCCGCCGGTCAGGTTCGAACCGCTGCTCGACGAGCCCGGCGAACCGTTGGTCACCGGCATGCCGACGTTGTTGCCGCCGAACACGACCGTCTTGTAAAATCCCTGCCGGTAAAACGCCATCTGGCGCACGTTGGCCAACAGGTTGCGTTCGGAACGGGTCAGGCTTTCGAGCACGTATTCGCGTCCGCCGTCGCGGAGGAAGGGTTGCAGGAAATTGGCGCTCAAAATCGTGTTGTACGACTGCGTGTCCGGCCCGGCCACCTGCCAGGTGATCGAGTTGGCCAGGTTGACGACCGCTTCGCCGCCGGTGGCCAGCTTCTTGTTGAAACCGACCCAGTTGCTGTTCGTCCAGGTCGAGTCGCGCACGGCCCCGTTCGACGAATAAAACATCGAACTGCCGCCGAGAAATTGCGTGTCGAACTGGAACCGCTGGTACGAAACCGCCAGGGCGGACATGTACAGGTTTTCGAGCGCCGTCTGGTATTCCGGCGAATGAATCTGCGCGAGCTGGAACGCGGTTTCCTTGTCGAGGGCCACGTAACCGTTTTCGTTCAGCGGCAAATACTGTTGCCAATACGGATTTTCGACGTAATTCGTGCGTCCTTTGGCGTCCCAATCGCCGTTGCGTTTGCCGTCGACGCAGTGCATGTAGCGATGGGCCGTGGAATCGTCGGGCGGCATCGGCTCGCAATCGGGGTCATAAGGGTCGTAAAACCGCGAATTCTGGTTCGGCTGCAAACCGTAATCAAGCAATTCCCAGCGTTTGTCGCGCGAAACCGCCGATAGCAGCTCGTTGACCTCGCAGTCGGCCTGCTGGCGGTAACGGTGCCGGCTGCAACCCGTTAATGGAAAGAAAATCAAAGTAAAAAACAAAGCCAAGAGAAGGAATTGAATTTTGCACATTGATTCGTTTGTGCAAATTTTTAATTTTTGGCAGGTTTTCATTTTCGTCATGACTTCCAACGCCTCTGGCCACCGAAGGGTGATACTTGAATTATGAAAAGCGGTTCAAAAAGGTCGGGTGTGACAAGTAATCGCTCAACACTTTGTCAAATAAATCATTGCGTCAAAGCAACGCCGTGATATTAATTTTGTACACAATATTTTCATGGAAACTTTTTACCGGTATCCGAAGATTATATCGCCGATAAACTGGCGAATCTTTAACGGTTATTCCGAAAATGCCGACAAATAGAATTTCGCTCAACTTATGTTTTTGGAAATTATTTTCATACAAAGAAAATATTTGCCTGCAATTTTGCGTATTCCCGCAATAATTCTTGACTTTTGCCACCCGGGCAAATAACATCGGTAGTGTGGCTGGGTTGTTTTTGGGGCGACTTCGTTTCCCCGACACCCGAATCTTTTCAGGTTACCAATGGTCTTTTCAAACAAAATTTGAATGGCGTGACAGATATGAGTGTCTGGAATAAAGTACTGCTCGTTTTGATTTTTCTCGGTGTGGCCGGGTTCGTTTTCTTCGGTGCCAATGCGTTGAAAATGCGCCGCGATTCACAAAAGAAATTGGCCGACGCCCATAAATCGCTGGAAGAGGAAAATAATAAGTATCAGCAGGTTTTGTACGGCTCCGGTCAGGGGGACGGTCACGTCTTTCTGGTTAAGGACGTCGGCAGGCTTCGTAATTTTCGTGGTACCCGGGCTTGGCCCGATTGCCTGCCGCATGCGCAGGCCATCGTCAAAAACGACACGGTGACCTTGCAGCTGGTCGTTGACGCGCAACCTGAAAAGAAATCGACCGACGATCTGCAGGAACCCGCTCCGTCGACGGATTCCGGGAACGGCGCCGAAGCCGCGTCGACGATTGTGCCCCCGCAGGAACGCATTTTGCCGGGCACCGTCGTTTACCTGTTTGACAAACGTGCCATTGCCGACGGCGGAGCTTTGCTCGGCGAGTTCAAGGTGGCCAAAGTGGAAAACAATATTGCGACGCTGACCAACGCTTACCTGATGACGCCGGCGGAAATCCAGCGGATCAACGACAGCGTTGCGCAACTCGCCCCTTGGGCCGTTTACACCGCGCTTCCTCGCAAGGATGCGGCCATTGTCGCGAATTCCGACAGCGCGGAGCAATCGACCGGCGCCGAATCCGGAAATGACGGCGACTCGGATGAATCACTCGCGCAATCGCCGTCGGAAAAATTTTCCGATCCGACCGACGACCCGCGCTCCGTGCTGGGCCAAACCTTTGCCTCGCTCAACCACAAAAGAATGCTGCTGCGCAAACACGTGCAAATGCTTGAGATGCAACTGGCCGCTTTAAAAACGTCCGACGTGGAAGCCAAAACGATGGTTGAATTTTATCACAAGGAAATCGAAACCACGCAGGCATCGCTCCAGGAATCCAACCGCCAGTTGGCCGAAGTCAACAAACTGTATGACGCGACGATGGCGGAAAGCAAAAATCTGGAAGAGCTTATCGCAAACGTCAAGCAGCTCAACAAAAAAATGCTGGCCGACCTGACCAAAGCACAGCTTAACGCATCGCAAATCATCAACGAACGTGACGCGTCGCTTTCCATGTCACGGTAGCCGTATCGTTTCGCGCATGTCGCCGGGCACGCCGATGACGTCGGATGCCCGGTTTGGCGGATGGAATGCCGGTATTTACGGATTCGTTTCCGTCTTCTTTACCCTGATTTTTCCCAGATGATAGCGGCGATGTCCGTCGTTGTTCGAAAGCGGCAAGGCGATTTTCGGCGTGCCGTCCAACGTGCCGACGGAAACGAACAGGTCGTAATCGCCCGGAAGAACCGGCGGCGCGACCAGGCCCACCACGGCGTCCAGCTCGACCGTTTTCGTTTCCGCATGTCCCGGCGCAGCGGGTTGCAATGCTTTCATATCGAACGATGCGTCGGTGATGACCGAAACGATGCCGCCCTCTTTGTCCTTGAGCGTCACGGCCATGTGACCGCCGGGATAACACGGCGCCACGCCGGCGTTGGCCCAGCGACTTGAAATCTTGAACCATTCCCCGACGGTGATTTCCTTCGGCCATGTCATTTCGCGAAGTTGTAGTCGATACCCCAACCGGCGATTGATCTTGTCGATCGTTTCACGATTTTCATCGAGCAGAACGCGCGGCCACCAGTGGATGGACATGAAACTTGCGTGATAATCCTCGACCGCTTTTTGGAACAATTCCGCCGACCACGCTTTGCGAATCAGCGAACTGCCGTAATGTTCATGCTCAAGGATGATCGGCATGGTCGGCCAAAACGATTGCGCAAGTTCGCTGTGATACCAACTGTTCGGCGGCGGTTGTACCATGATGCTGTCATCACGCAACGACACGCCCCGGCTCAACGCGTAATCGGTTTCCGGCAAATGACCGCCCGGCCTGTCATGGCCCGCCACGTCGTCGCTGATGCAAAGCTGCGTGTCGGGAAAGTATTTTTTGTGTAAATCGATATGAATTTTGGTCACGGCGAGATTTTCCTCTTCCGGGACCTTGCTGCTCATGAAGGTGTGTCCCTCGCCCCACATGCC
>JAVBQX010000336.1:0-8792 GCA_031548645.1 Thermoguttaceae bacterium | reverse complement strand
GCCTACATGCGGGGCCGAACGCTCAACAACGCCTACATCATTCTCGACGAAGCGCAAAACACGACCGTCGCGCAGATGAAAATGTTCCTGACCCGCATGGGTTTCGGCTCGCGCATCGCCGTGTGCGGCGACGTGACGCAGATCGACCTGCCCTCGCACAAGAAGAGCGGCCTGGTCGACGCCCTGATGCGATTGAAGGGCATCGACGGAATCGGCACCGTCCGACTCGGTTCGACCGACATCGTGCGTCACAGCCTCGTGCAGCAGATCGTCAACGCCTACGAACAGGCCGGTCGCGTCGTGTTCGATCACCCGCGCGATCAGGCGGAACATTCCGCGGAGTTTTCCGGCGAAACCCAGCCCCCCGCAACAACGGAGGGCGACACGAGATGAGTACGCCCAATCCACAACGCCAGAATCGCCCCAACGTCAACGGCCCGGCAAGCAACAGCGAAATCAAAACCGCCGCGTCCCAGAATCCCGGTGCGTCCGGCATCCGCCACCGAACGCGGGCCGAACGCGTCGCCGCGCATTTCACCTATTACGGACTGTTCCAGCAGGTATTCGACGCCTTGCGCAACATCGAAATGCGAAAACAGATTCTGCTGGTCATTTTGGCCACGCTTTTGATGTGCCTCGCGACGCAGGCTTGGGATCCGCCGTTCCCCTTTGCCGAGTATGACGTGCCGAATCGCGACGTCGTGTGCCGGGTCGCGTTTACCTACCAGGAGGAAAAGCCGCCCTACATGCCGACGTATCCGCCTTTCGGCGAGTCGCGGCTCCCCTCGGAAACGTTATCGCCGTCACCGGTTACCACGCAGCAACATTCCGCGGGACCGGGGAATGCCGTGGAAACCCCACCTCATTCCTCAACCGAAGGCGAGTCCGCCCCCGAAATTTCGCCGGCTCCGCCTTCGCAGCCCGCAACACCTTCATCGGCTGATTTTACCGTCCCGCGTGACAGGGCCAATACGTCCCGGTGGCGATCGCTCCGAACCGTCCCTGTCGTTTTCAATGATCTGGCGATCAATCGACAAAGTGAAAATGTCCCCTTGTCTCCCGAGGAACAGGGCTTTAATCAAGGCGAATCACCGGAAGTCCCGTCGACGATAAAGACGCGAACCCCGGTGTCCCAACCCCAACCGCCTCCCGATCAACTGCAAAAACAAACGCTGAAAGACGTCGTTCCTTCAGACCGCCGCGTTGCGGCGGAATCACCGCCCGGCGTCGATTCGCACCTGTTTGTCGGACCGCCGCCCGTGTTGCTTGAGGACGACCTGCCCGGACAATTGGCTGTCTATGAAAACGGGGACCGCTATCGCTTTTTCGCGCCCGGCACGGTTCTGATTGAAGCGGGTCAGCCCATCTCGCGCCGGGATATCCGCATCCTGTACGCGGAATATCTCGAAATGATGTCGCAGCGTACTTTAGGCGAACAGTTTTCCCGCTTTTGCGGCGTCTATTTTCTGACGCTGGCCCTGTTCTTTCTGGCCTTCATTTTCCTGCGCCGCCGCGAACGCCGTCGCCCCAAAACCCCGCTGGGAACCGCATTCCTCTATGCCCTGATGATCGTTACGGTCATCGCGGCGACGGTCATGCACGGGTTCTTCAAAAACGGAGCCAATCTGGAACTGGTCCCCACGCTGTTGTTCGCGCAGGGTGTCGCCATCGCGTTTTCGTGGGAACTGGCCCTCGTCCTGACCGTGATCGTTTCGTTCGTTTTCGTGCTGTCGCAGGCGAATTCGATTTTCTCCATGGTCCTGCTCGTCGGGGTGACCGCCGCCATCGTCATTCATCTGGGGCGATTGCGCAGCCGCACGAAACTGATCGTCGTCGGCTCGTTCGGCGCTTTGATCGCGTTCCTGTTGACGCTTTTCATCGAAATGACCGAGGGGCAGGAAATCACCGCCGTCATTTTGACTTACGGGGTGCTCAACGCATTCTGGACCTGCGCGGCGGCGTTTCTCATGACGGGACTCCTGCCGTTTATCGAACGTCCGTGCGGCATTTTGACCGACATGAGCCTGCTCGAACTGGGCGACCCCTCACATCCACTGCTGCACGAACTGACGCGACGCGCCCCCGCGACCTACAGCCACTCGCTGCAAGTCGCATCCATTGCTGAAACCGCGGCCGAAGCGATCGGAGCCCGTGGGCTGCTGGTCCGCGTCGGGGCTTATTTTCACGACATCGGCAAAATCCTGAATCCCGATTTTTTCACGGAAAACCAACAGGTCGGGCAGAACGTGCATGATCACCTTGAACCGCGCATGAGTACGCTGGTCATCGTGTCGCACGTCAAGGACGGCGTCGACCTGGTTCGCCAGCACCGGGTCCCGCAGCCGATCGCCGATTTGGTCGAACAGCACCACGGAACGTCGCTGGTCTCGTTTTTTCATACGCTCGCCGCGAGGCAGGGGCACAGTACCTCGATCGACGAAGGCAGTTTCCGCTATCCCGGGCCGAAACCGCAGTCGAAAGAGGCCGGCATTTTGATGATCGCCGACGCCGCGGAAAGCGCCTGCCGTTCGCTCCGCGACGCCACGCCCGGAAAAATCGAAGCCATGGTGCGTCACGTTTCCGAAGACAAACTCAAGGACGGCCAATTCGACGAAAGCGGCCTTACGCTTCGCGAATTGCGGGCGATTGAAAATTCGATCATCAATTCCATCCTCGCCATGCGGCACAACCGGATCAGCTACCCGAACATGGCGGTAGGGCGAAAGCCTGACGACACCTCCGAAACCAAATCCCAACACGAGGCGGTGTCCGTCCCTCAAAAACAATCCGACCCTTGATATTTTCCATATTTCACTGATTTATTTATTATTTGTTTTCCATTTATTCAAAACGGTTTTGCCGCTTTTATAATATTTTTTTATTTGTTTTATTTTCCTATTTCCCCGCGTCAAGACGACAGCAGGAAGTGCCGATCGAGGGAGTTATGTAAATTTGTATAAAAATGTACAAACGTCGAGAAGATTCCTCTTGCACGAATCCGCGATAATAAGTATATACTCCGCACTCGCAACCGAACAATTCCCGCTGTTTCGGTTTTGGGATTCGACGCAAGGAAAAATCATTCCCGGCCACATGATTTCCGTTTTTTAGATTAAGGATGCTATTTTCATGTTACTTCTCAACAAAGCATTAGTGAATCCCTACATGATGAGCAAGATGAGCGAAACGACACCGTATCACGACCGCCAATCCTTTCCCGTTGAAATTGTCAATGAGCAGGATTTCATCCGCGTTGATTTGGATAAAATCAAGCTCATCTGCAGCAAGATCATCAGTGACGCCGGATTCCGGTCGGGACGACTCGGGGTGGTCCTGACCGACAATACGACGATTCACGCCCTCAACAGCAAGTACCTCGGTCACGATTACGCCACGGATGTCATCAGTTTCGGCATGGAATGTACCGATTCCCACTTGGAAGCGGAACTGGTCGTCAGCGCCGAAGTGGCCCGGGATCGCTGCGAGGAATTCGGCTGGTCGGAAGAATCGGAGCTGATGTTGTACGTGATCCACGGAACCCTCCACCAGGTGGGCTACGACGATCAGACGGAACGTGACGCCCAAATGATGCGCCGCATGGAAGCCGGTTATCTCGCCTACTTGGGCATCGACATTCCCGAAGTGGGGGACTGACGCGTCATTAGCGCAAATTGATTTTCAAACTAATATCAAAATTTCGTTCCGAGCGGACGAATCGTTATTGAAATTCCGTTGAAATGACCTATTTTTGTTATTCTTTTGACTTCGCTATTTCAACTGAGCATGATTTTTGATATTATTGAATCAATTATTATTCCCACTTACGACTTCAGGTTGAGCTTTCCGATCATTTTCCGATGTTTGAACTGACAATCCTAGGACTGATACTGTCCTGTTTTTCCGCCATAGGGGCAAAGTCCCTTTCCGATTTTTCCAAACGTCGGTTTCAGGAGTTTTACCAGCATCGCGCGAATCCGCTCACGGCGACGGCCATTAAAAAGCATTACAAACGAGCCGCCATGGCCGCTTCCATGGCGCTTTACTTCTGCCTCTCCCTGACCGTCACGTGCAACGTGCTCTGGATTTTGTCCGAACTCGAACAGTTGTCCGAAACGCGGAACGCCCTCCAGTGGATCGGCATCATCGCCGCTTCCGCCCTGGTCGTCATCATTCTCGTGGTTTGGATTCCCGCGACCTTCGCCAAGCTTTGGGCCGCGCCCATCACGTATTACGGCTGGCCGGTCTGGCGGTTTCTGACCGTGTGCCTGTATCCGCTGGAATTGGCCGCCGGTTTTCTCGATGCGATTTTCGTCCGATTGTCCGGCATTCGCCCCGACGCGACCGACGAAGAGCAGTTTTCCGAGGAAATCATGACCATCGTCACCGAGGGGCACCGCGACGGACTGCTCGAAGACGACGCCCGCGAAATGATCGAAGGCGTCATCGAACTGAGCGACGTCGTCGTGTCGGAAATCATGACGCCGCGAACGGACATGTGCACGATGCCGAAATCGCTCTCGTGGGAGGAAATGCTCTCCTTCGTCATCAAGGCCCCGCATTCGCGAATCCCGGTTTACGATGCCAACCGCGACGACATCGTCGGCGTGATCATCTCGAAGGATTTGCTCGCCGAACTGGCGAAACCCAGCCCGGAATACCGCGCCCCCTGGACCACGCTGCTGCGCGAGCCGCGTTTCGTCCCGGAAACGAAGCCCGTTTCGTCCCTGCTGCAGGAATTCCAGCAATATCACGTGCACATGGTCATCGTGCTGGATGAATACGGCGGCGTGTCCGGCATCGTGACGCTCGAAGACATCCTGGAGGAAATCGTCGGGGAGATCGTCGACGAATACGACCCGGACACGGTGGACGGAATCAGCGAACTCGGCAATGACGCCTATCACGTGCTCGGCAAGGTACATATCGACGAACTGAACGACCGGCTCGGAATCGGCTTTCCCGAAGACGACAATTACGACACGATCGCCGGCTTTTTGCTCGACCGGATGGGCCGCGTTCCCGTGCAAGGCGAAGCCTGCGATTATGACGGAATCCGCATCACCATCGTGGCCGCGACCCGCCGCCGCATCGAAATGGTACGCATCGAACCCCTGCCGGACGAATCGGACGCCGCCTGAACGGAAGTCCGTGCAGCAGACGCTGTGGCATCGTGCGTCTACGCCGTGTCTTCAAAAATCTCTGTCGACAACTCGGTGATATGCCCGCGTCGGACACGTTTGACATGGAAAATGACCTGATCCACCGGCAGACTCTGCCCCACGCGGGCGGGTTCGGAAATCAAGGATTCCAGCCAATCGGACAAACTCCGGTTGGGATCAATTCCCTCCTTGAGCGGACACAAGACGGTTGAAAAAAATTCACCGACCGTGACGCCGCCGCCGACAAGCCAGCGGTCCTCCATTTCCGGGTCGCGATACATCCATTTCGGCAGGTGATCGAACTCGTCTTCCAGTTCGCCGACGATTTCCTCCATGATGTCCTCCAGCGTGATCATACCGAGGCATCGCCCGGATTCGTTCCGCACCACGGCCAGATGTTCCCGCCTCGAAGTGAAGGCCAGCAACAGCCGGGTGATCGGTTCGTCCGGTTCGACGAAATGGACCTCGCGCAGAATGCTCCGCAGATCGTCGAATTCCCCGTCGGTCCGCAATGCGGCGATGATTTCCTTCGTGTTGACGTAGCCGATGATTTCGTCGGGATTACCGTGATCATAAACCGGATATCGCGTGTGCGAATCATGGCGTTCGGGGTTCAGGATGTCGACCGTCCGCATCGTGATGGGCAAAAGCCGGACCGCGTTCATGGGGATCATGATCTGCCCCGCCGTTTTCTCGGAAAGTTTGGCCGTCTCGACGATCATTTTTTCCTGCTGGCGTCCGATTTTTTGCGTCTGCCGTGCCAGGGCCGTCATCAGGATGAGGTCTTCCAGCGTCCGTTCGTCGGAAGTATTGGAGCGTTTCGATTCAAAGGGGGTGTTGATCCAGCGAACGAGAATGATAATCGGCGTAAAAAACAAAATGGCCCAGGAAAGCGGTTTGAGGAGCCAAAACGCCAGGTTGCGGTTGAAACGCACCCCCAGCGTTTTGGGCAGAATTTCCGTGTACTGGAGCATCGCAAAAGTGAAGACGAGCGAAAATACCCAGAGATAGCTATCGGAAAACAGGGCGTTGAACTCCGCGCCCGCGACGGTCGCGCCGATCGTATGGGCGGATGTGTTCAAAATCAGGATCGCGGAAATCGGGCGGTCGATATTGTCCTTGAACCGCTTCCAGGCGGCGCCGCGTTTGGGATGCCTTTGGGAAAGTTCTGCGACGTCGGCCGGAGTCAGGCTCAGGAGAACGGCTTCTGAAAGCGAGCATAAAAAAGAGATTGACAGGGCAACGCCAAGAGCAAGAACAAACAGTAGCAATGATGTGCTCATTTTATCCCACAAGATGACAAGTTCAATCAGTAAATTTCGCTTGCAACGACAAAACGAATATATCACTTGCCGACAGGTATTTCCATAACAAAACCCTTGCCCTGTAAAATTTTCACTATTCTTTGAAATTCCACGGAAAGGAATAAATTACCGCAATTTTTTAGTGTACAAACGTCCTTTTTTGGACGAAAAGAAGAATAGGTCGTCTTGTAAAAGCATTGCATATCTTCTCTATTTTATCAATCTTTGTCGTTATGGTCCCTTTGGCAGGGTTTGCGGATGTTCTGAGGCCGCCGTTTTCGGAGCCATCGATCAGCGTGGTCGATGGCAATATTCCGTTGCGCAACGAAAATGGTTTGTCCGCTGACTCGCCCGTTGCCACAAATCACGACGATTCCGACTGGGAATTTAGCTCAACTTATTATGAAGGCACATTTTGTGTCGTCTCACAAGCCCGTCCCTTTGACCGAAACGGGCCATTTTTCTATGCGGTGAAGCGTTTGAAACCGGAATGGCTGTCATCGTCCATAGGGCCAACGATTCTCAAGCGTGAAACGGAATTGGGATATTTGATTTCGCATCCGCATATCGTACCGACGCTCGACGCAAGGATGGATGCCGACGAACCTTATCTTGTCCAACCCTGGCTGCAAGGAAAAACGTTGCGTGAATTAATGGCATCGGGACGTACCGCAAAACCGACCGAGGTGATTTGGATCGCCCGGCAGATGGCCGAAGCGCTTGCGGCCTTGGAAGAGCACGGTTTTTGTCATTCGGATGTCAAACCCGGGAACATCATTGTGTCGTCCAGCGGACACGCGACGCTAATCGACCTCGGGCTGGCCCGGCGGACGGACGAGCCTTCGCTGCCGATCGACCGTGCCGTTTGCGGAACGCCGAGATACATGGCGCCGGAACTTGCGGACGCATCGCACGCGGCGGACATTCGGGCCGATTTGTTCTCCCTCGGGCTGGTCATGCTCGAACTGCTGTTCGGGAAGTCGGCCCTGATTTCGGAAAAATCGTCCGCCCCACGGGTCAACATCGGTCAATGGCACGCGTTTTGGCGTTCGCTGGAATGCCTGCAAACGTCACCAGGCCCGATGCTTTCCAAACTGGAATCGCTGCTGCGTTCGATGACCTCCGCCGACGTGGCCCAACGTCCGAAATCGGCAAGGGAATTGGTGCGGCGTTTGATCCAGATCGAGTTGGCCCTCGTTTGCATCTGAATCATTCAATGCGTTCACATTCATTTCCCGAACACGGTCGCCGCACGTTTCATGTTTTCGATGACGCCGACGTTGAAGGGGCAGCGCGATTCGCACGAGCCGCATTCGATGCATTCCGACGCATGGTGCGGCAGGTTATGATAATGCGTCTTGACGCCCGGCGGGATGTTTTGTTCGTCGAGCAGCGCGATTTCGAGATATTTCGTCACCGCGGCAATGTCGATCTCCGACGGGCACGGCTGGCAATGATTGCAGTAAACGCATTTGCCCTGGAACGTCTCGCGCATCGTTTCGGCGATGCCGGAATAATCGCGTTCGGCGTCGGTCAGGTCGAGATACCTGACCGCTTCGAGCACTTCGGCGCGATCCTTGCAGCCGATCAACGTGCTGGCCACCGCCGGTCGTGAAAGCGCGTAATGAATGCACTGGGCCACGGTCATCGGCTTGGCGAACGGCGTTTGGTCGACGGAAAGCAACTTGCCCGCCCCCAGCGTTTTCATCGTCGTGATCGACACGTCACGGCTCGCGCACAGTTCATACAATCGCGCACGTTTCGGCTCGATGCCGCGAAAGACGTTCCGGTCGATTTTCTCGTTCGACATCAGCGAATCAATGATATACATGCTCGCGGGCAACATGTCGAACGCGAGATTGACGCTGAACATCAAGTGCTCGACCTCGCCGGTTTCGACGAGCCGCATCGCGATTTCCGGGCTGTGTGAACTCGCCCCGACGGCGCGGATTTTCCCTTCCCGCTTCAGCTGCCGGACGTAATCGATGTATCCCGTTTTGAACACGTCGTCGAAATCCTTCTCGCTGTCGACGAAAAACATCATGCCGAGGTCGATGTAATCGGTGTCGAGGCAACGCAGCAGTTCCTCGAAATATTTTTTGCACGTCGGCACGTCGCGGCTGATGTCGTATTGCTCTTTGAGGTCGACGGAACCGATGTGCCCCTGGATCAGCACGTTTTCGCGTTTGCCCTTGAGGGCCTTGCCGATGTTTTCCCGCACCGGGGTGCCCGGCATGAAGAGGTCGATGATGTTGATGCCGTGTTCCAGCGCGGCACCGATCACCTCCTCGGCGACGCCGTAAGGTTTGTTGTCGAGATGTTCCGCGCC
>JAVBQX010000088.1:0-3405 GCA_031548645.1 Thermoguttaceae bacterium | reverse complement strand
TGCGTCGTCGTGTGACGGCCGCGGCTGTCCGTTTCGCGAATGGAACCGACCGCCATGAGATCGCGATTCGCAAGGTGATTGAGCAGCGACGATTTGCCGACGCCGGACGAGCCCAAAAACACGATGGTCTTCGCCGGTTGAAGAAATTCGTCCAGCCGCTCCAGTCCGAACCCGGTCAAGGTGCTGATCGCAATGACGGGAACGGACGGCGCGATATTCTCCGCCGCATCGACCGCGTCACTGAAATCCTCCGACAGATCGGCCTTGCTCAGGATGATGACCGGTGAACCGCCGCTTTGCCACGACGCACTCAGGTATCGTGAAATGCGGTTCAAATTGAAGTTGCGGTTCAGTGAGACCATGATGAACACGTAGTCGAAGTTGGTCGCGACGACCTGTTCGTAGACCGTTTTGGCATACGAGCCGCGACCGGAAAAATCGGTTCGCGAGAACTTCGATTTTCTCGGCAACACCTTGACGATGCCGGAATCGCCGCTCGGATTATGTCGGATCAAAACGAAATCCCCGACCGCGGGAAACATCTCCCGCACCACCGTCTCGTGATAAAACAACCCCGTCAACGTGGCCGGACATTCGCCGAGCCTGCAAACCACCTTGTAACGTTCCCGATGCAGCTCTGTGATCCGGGCGGGAATCAATTCCCCGTCCTCCGCTCCGTCATCGTGGTATCCGTAATCTTGTAAATGAATCATGATAGGAATATTTTTTCTTTTTTGGTATGTGAAATATCTGCTGTAACATTGGAAATCTGCGCACGTGAAATCAGAGCACAAGGCGTCAGCGAGTGCCCCGAACGGCAGCGCGTACGTCAAGACACTGCCGTCGAAAAAAACAAATAAATAGATGCAGACAATCACACCACTCCGCTTAATCGATAAGGGAATCGCGTGTTATCCGCCAATGAAGACGAACTCACAAAGCTTTTGCAAGCCGTCGAATTTTAGACACGTACCAATAACATGGGACACCTCTGTAAAATTCAAGATGTCGATGAAAAAGAAACCGGTGAACATTTCACACTGTAAGATACCGACAATATACCGGAAGTTAAAAACCGATCAAGCCCCCGGTTGATCATGGGGCAGTACGCAACCCGTCGGATGGCTCACCCTCCGTGAAACAGGCAAGGATACGGATGAGGTGGTCGAGTTCGGCGTCGATTTCGGCGGCGTCTTCGACCGTCTCGGCGATCAGGGTTCGGATGTTGTGGCGGAATTTTTTGCGGAGCCGGTGCAGCGCGACCTTGACAGCAACTTCCGTCACGTCAAGTTGGGCGGCGAGTTGTTTGCGGATTTCGGCGTCGACCTGTCGCGTCAGCCACGGGAGCAACGCCTGCGTTTCCGGCGAATCAAGCGAGGCGACGGCGCGGTCGAGGGTGATTTGCGCCCAATCGCGGTCGAACAATATTTCGGGCGAAACCTCCGTGCCGGGATGATCCGTCACCAGCGGCACCGTCGTGACCTGTCCGCCGTGTTTGGCGGTCGATTCCTTTTCCCGGATTGCGTATGGCGTTCGTCCTTGCTTTCCTTGATGTCTGTTCGCAGTCGGGAGATGCTGGTGTCATATTCACTTCTTTTTTTCCGGTATTCCAATTCATTTCGCACCTGCCCGGAGTGGGCACTGAAATCGGATGATCTTACCATGACAAACAAACCGAATTGAATCGTAGGAATGAGAAACGAAACCAAAACGAGACACGTCCCCCAAATGGCCCAGCCTTTGGGACTCGGCACTGCACGCGGCTTCGGAAAGACCCAGCGATAGGTCCGCCAGATGATCGAGACGATGACAATGACCGAGAAGACAAACGCAAGCAATCCGCCGAGGGATTTGAAATCGCGAAAACACTTGCCCCGCGTCCGGGTCAATTCGAGTGGTTGCGTTACCGCCCGTTCCTCGGGTTCGAGTATTCCCATGCGTATCAGGACGGTTACACGGAAGACAACGCGGCGAACGATTTTTGCCTGAGTTACATGGACGAAAATTTTGACCGCACGCAATTTCGCATGGGGGCGTCGGCGTTGATGGCATTCCGGCGAATGGATTTGGAAAGTCGCATCATGTATGCCTGTTTGCTCGGCGGCGATGCGGCCCCGTCCTCTGGTGCGGCATTCGCGTCGATGCCCGACACGTATTTTACTGCGGACGGCGTCAACCTCGGCCTATCATGCCTTGAGCCTCGGCATGAACGGCAACATCTTCCTTGACGCCAGAAAATCGAAAATCATTAGCCTCACCTACGAGGGCACTCTTGGCCGCAGCAGCGTCAGTCACATCGCGGCGTTGGGATATACCATGATGTATTAAGGCTCCGTTGGCTTTGCTCACGCACCCCACGGGTTCGGTCTCTTGTGCAGAACCACGCGGACCCGTTCGCGGCTGACATCGAATTCCGGGGGCGGGTTGCCGTTGCGTTCCATCATGTTTCGGACCATCTTGAGGCCGACACCGAATCTCATGGTGTATTTGAGAACGGCCATCGCTTCGGACAGGTTGAAGCATGTTCAAATACTCCGAATCTTCGTAGGCTTTCATCGAAGAGCCGTATTCTCTGGCATGTGAGGATTCGGCATTGACGACGAAATATCGCATCGTCGAGGTTGCGGTCGGCTCATCCCAAAAATGTTCCTGCAAATACAGGTGCGATGAATCGGAAAAGAGGCCATGTTCCATCGCCTGCCAAGTCGCCGGAGCGTGACCGCTTTCCCGGACGGCGTCGAATGTATGTCCTTCGAGTACGAAAATACAGCCGGGCTTCAAGTGTTTGGAAATGAAATATTGTCGAGAATAGCGGCAGCATCGTGTTCCTTGAAGACGTTGAACTCACCAAAAGTCAATAAAGTGCAATCGACCATCCGATCCGGTACATATTGCCGAATATCGTCTCGAATGTACTCGATTTTTAATCCAGCTTCATCGGCAGCTTTTTGGGCATATTCACCTGCTTGCTGACAACCCCGCCCAGGGAGTAGTCGATAAGCGAGGCAAAATCGAGAACGACATCTTTTTCAAATGTCGCTGACATGATGGGCTCCTTCGTTGTATTTGGTGGCGGAGGTTTCACGAGGTATTTTACACAGTTTCCTGCCTTGAGTCGACGGGCGGTTTTATTTCGCCCGCTTCATGATGACAATTCGTGTGTTCGACCGACTTGAAAAACTAAATTCAGCCAGATTAAAGACATGATCTCAATAAAACATTCCATGTGACTCAAAGCACTGGAATATTTAATTTCAAGACATGTTATACTTCACAACGCCAATAAGCAGACATTTTCCATGTTTTGAAAATTGGGTTGCATGAGTGTTGACAACTCGGACTTGTAATCGGTTTCGACTCGGGCGAGACAATCATTGATTCCGTTTTTAAAGTCGTCGAAGGTTT
>JAVBQX010000012.1:0-3971 GCA_031548645.1 Thermoguttaceae bacterium | reverse complement strand
TGGTCGTTGAAATTCATCTGCGTCATGATGGCGTCGACCGCGGGCTTGTCCAGCTTGTCCTTGAGCATCGAAACGAGTTCCGAGCGGAGAAATTTCCGGCGGTGGAAGAAAACCGCGCGGCTGAATTCATGGAAAAATTCGAGGTCCGGGATGCGTTTTCGCAATCGCGGATCATAAATGACGTGTACGATCGCCGAATCGACCTTCGGACGCGGCCAGAAAACCGACGGCGGCATGATCCGCACGATCCGGCAGCGGCATTGGGCCTGCATCCAGAGCGAAAGCGAACTGTAGTCCTTCGTCGACGGTCGGGCCGCGATGCGATCGGCCAGTTCCTTCTGGATGGTCACCGTCATCGAGTGCGGCGGAATGTCGGTCAGCAGCAGGTTCGACATCAGCGGCGTCGCCACGCTGTAGGGCAGGTTGGCCACCAGTTTGAACCTTGCGTCCGGCACCTCGGCCAGCGCGGCGCGAACGGCGTCGAGCACGTCGGGGTTAAGCCGGTTCTTGTTTTTCAGGATGTCCGCGAAAACGAACGTGATGTTGTCGCGGTCCTGCAATTCCTCTTTCGCGAGCTGGTGCATGACCCGGTCGACCTCGACCGTGATGACCCGGGCCGCCGATTGCGACATCAGCCCGGTGAGCGAACCCATGCCCGTGCCGACTTCCAGCACGACGTCGTTCGGCTCCAGATGCGCCGAATCGTGCAGCAACCGCAGCAGGTTCAGGTCGATCAGGAAATTCTGCCCCAGCTTGCCGCGGGGGTGAATCCCGATTTCCGCAAACCGCTTCATCAGGTACGTTCGCGTCTGGTTGTTGGGGGAACCGGTCATGGGGAGTGTGGAGTTTGGAGTGTGGAGTTGAGTCAATAAGGCGATTCAAGCGGGTTGTCAAATGACGGATTTTCTTTCAGTGATAATAATAAAACCAACTACTTTTGTATTTGTTGTCAAAATTTTCCTTGCTGTCCAGAAAAACCGAAAACGTCTTTCTTTTGAAATAACCAAACTCATCGTATGGTTCCAAAATATCAAAATATTGATTTGCCCATTCTTTTCTTACTTCACTGTCTTTGTATTTTTTTACTTGTTCATCGGTAAACACAAAAAAAGTTACACTTGAAAAGCAACGGGAAATCTCCCACAAAACATCGTTATCAATGCTTTTTTTCAATTCCGCGATTTTTTCTTCGGGAATGCTTTGATTTGCTTCTCCCTTTGCGATGCTGTCAAATGCACCACTGATAACAAGGACATTATCCGTCAAATAAGGTTTTTTCGTCTTTTTTCCAATCAACGTCTGCTTGAATTTATCCGCTATTGCGTTTTGTTTTTCTCTGTCAGGATTAACACATCTCCCGTGCAGTTTTCTTCTGTCAGATTCAAACTCCACGCAAATTTCGATTCTGGGACGTTTCCCGTTTTCGAAGGTATCATAATAGATATTCAGCGTATGGACATGATAAGTCTTATCAATCCATTCGGCAAGTTCCATGAACTCCTGTTTGATTGTTGCCAATCCAAGTTTGATTCTCTTGGTTTGCTTATAAGCCCGGTCAGAAGGTGTGATCATGCCCCCCCCCCCGTTACCCAGAGCTGCGACCTTCGGTCTTACCCTGGGCTATGATGTTTTGCCCCTTTGGGGCAATTCTCATGCAATATTTTTGTTTTTCACTTCCTCACATATTCTTCTGCATCCATTCGGCGATTTGGACGGCGTTGGTCGCGGCGCCTTTGCGGAGGTTGTCGCTCACGCACCAGAAGGTCAGGCCGTTTTCGCAGGAAAGGTCTTCGCGGATGCGGCCGATGAAGGTTTCGTCCTTCTCCGTGCAGGTGGCCGGCATCGGGTACTGTTTCTTTTCGAGATCATCGACGACGACGATGCCCGGAAAGGCGGCGAACAGTTCGCGGGCCTTTTCGGCGGTGATTTTCTTTTCCGTTTCGACCAAAATGCTCTCGCTGTGGCAGTTCGAGACCGGCACGCGGATGCAGGTCGGGCAAACCTGGATCGAATCGTCGCCGAGAATCTTGCGGGTTTCGTACACCATTTTCATCTCTTCCGAGGTGTAGCCCTTGTACTTCGGGCCGCCGATTTGCGGGATCAGGTTGAACGCGATCGGGTAGGGGAAGCACTCGTAGGCGTAATCCTTCCCTTCGAGATTCGCCTTGGCCCCGCCGATCAGGTCGCGGGTTCCGGCCAAACCGGCACCGCTGGTCGCCTGGTAGGTGCTGACGACGACCCGCTTGATTTTGGAATAATCGTACAGGGCTTTCATGGCCACGACCATTTGCGTGGTCGAGCAGTTCGGGCTGGAAATGATGCCCTTGTGGCCGCGGATGGCTTCGCCGTTGACTTCCGGGATGACGAGCGGGACGGTCGGGTCCATGCGCCAATAACCGCTTTCGTCAATGACGACGCAGCCGCGTTTGACCGCTTCAGGGATGAAATCGCGTGCCGTGTCGTCCGGCGTGCTGGCGATCACAAGTTGAACGCCGTCAAAGGCTTCCGGCAACATTTCTTCGACCGCGTACTGTTTTCCGGCAAAGGTGATGCTTTTCCCGGCGCTGCGTTTGGAGGCCAGGAACTTGATTGTCTTGAACGGAAACTTGCGTTCTTCAAGGAGTTGCAGAATGATGGTCCCCACGGCACCGGTGGCGCCGACAACAGCGACGGAATCGTACACGGATCAAACCCTTTGTCTGATAACGGTTTACATGACGGGAAACTCATGGCCGGCAAGGCGCTCTTGTCGCGACTTTTCCCCAAAGTACAATCATTATTACACTTCCGCGCGATTCGACAAGGGGCGTCGCATATGTGCGGAGTTGTGAGTTTGAAGTTGGGGGACTAATGCGGCAGCACTACAAGTTCTTATCGAAAATGGCAGCCCGGAGCGTGAGCGACGGGTTAAAGTTTCCTTTTCCGGTTCGTTTCCATTTGGCAAATCATTTCCCATAAATTAATGGAAACCGAAATCGTTTTGGGGCGGTTATACCCGTCGCTGACGCTCCGGGCTGCTGCCATGGGAAACAAACAGGGCATTGCACTGAAGTACTAAGCTATTTTGTGAAATGATAAAAAATGACAAACGCCATGACATCACGATTTGCCGTTTTGCTGGCCGCGGCCGGGAAGAGCCGCCGGTTTGCGGGCGGTGAGAAAATCGACGTCTCGTCGAAAAAACCGTTCGTCGATCTGTGCGGGCAACCGGTCTGGCAACACAGCGCGGCCCTGTTCGCCGCCGATCCCCGGGTGCGACAGTTGATCGTCATTCTTTCGCCGGAAGACCGAACGTTTTTTGAAACGAATTACGCGGCCCAAATCGCGCGTTGGTCGCTTGAGCTGGTCGACGGCGGCGCGGAACGGTTCGAGTCAATTGAAAACGGACTCCGGCAAGTGCGGCCGGACACGGATTTCGTCGCGATCCATGATGCGGCGCGCCCCTGTGTGACCCCGGCGCAAATCGACGCGGTTTTTCGTGCGGCCGAACGGTTCGGCGCCGCGATTCTCGCAGCGCCGCTGGTCGGGACGATCAAACGGGCGAGCGCGTCTCGCGATGTGATAACGGATGCGGTTACGTTTGACATCGCCGCGACCGTTCCCCGGGACGACCTCTGGGAAGCGCAAACGCCGCAGGTGTTTCGGCGTGAGTTGATCGTCGATGCGTTTGCGCGACGCGGCGAATCCTGCGTGACGGACGACGCACAACTCGTTGAAAACATCGGTCACGCGGTCAAAATCGTGCCCTCGGAACACACGAATCTCAAAATCACGACCGCCTCCGACCTGGCGTTGGCCCGGCGCATCGCTTCCATGTCCACATATTGATCTGCACCGCCGCCACAATATCTCCGTCGCTGTTCGTTACTTGAATCCGTCGATTTCATCAAGGTAGAGGCCCAGTGCGGCGTCGAGGGTTGTTTCTTTGCCGGTTTTGCCGTTGACGATCGTGAGTTCGGCGCCTTTCGACT
>JAVBQX010000100.1:0-10701 GCA_031548645.1 Thermoguttaceae bacterium | reverse complement strand
AGCGTTCCGGAAGACTGGATTGTTGCATGTTTGTGTCCTCTTTGGGGGAAATGAAACGCTGTAAAATACACCATTTTCACCAATTGGGACAATACCAGTTTCACTAATTTCACCAAGTTAAAGTTCGCGAACAAGTCTATTTTGTTAATATTCAATATCTGCAAATTGATAACCGCTCCTTTTTCTTGTTTTTTGCTTCCTCCCCTCGACATTCCGGCCCACGGCGATACAATACCTTCATCAGTTGGCGATTTTCGCTTTAACTGCCACTCATACTGCGGGGTAGAGCAGCCCGGTAGCTCGCGAGGCTCATAACCTCGAGGTCGTAGGTTCAAATCCTGCCCCCGCCACTTATTTTGCCCGCCGATGGAAATATTCCGTCAGCGGGTTTTTTTCTGTTTCCGAAAAATCTATTGATGGAATGCCCCATGTCGGAAAAGAAGAAACAGTCAAAAAAAGTGCGGGTTCGATTTCGCAAAAACCGAGCGGAAAAAGCCCGTGTAACCGACTGGACGCGGAAATTCGACCAGCACGGGTTCGAAGAAATCGCGCCCGAACAGGGGGAACGCATTTCCGGCAAGGGCGAAACGACCAGGCACCGGACCGTCATCGGAGAGGTCCGGGATCAAGGCGATATCGACGGTCAGGGCTTCGACGTGCTGCCCGAAATTGACGCCGCGAAATGCCGCTCCGGCCGCGTGCTCCGCGTATTCGGACTCAACAGCGACGTCGAGGCGGACGACGGCGAAATTTACACCTGCGTGACGCGACGCATTCTCAAAACGCTGGCCACCGACCAGCGGCACGTCGTCGTGGCCGGCGACCGCGTGTCGTTTCGCGAGCCGGAAAATCATGAATCCAGCCGGTTTGAGGGGATCATCGAACGGGTCGAACCACGACGCGGGACGCTGGCCCGGGCCAGCCGCAAACGCAAACACATCATCGTCACGAACGTCGACCAGGTGATCATCGTCGTCAGCGCCGGGGAACCGCGACTGAAACCGAATCTGATCGACCGGATACTCGTCACCGCCGAACGCGCCGACATCCGCCCGGTCATCTGCATCAACAAGATCGACCTGATCGACCTTGCCGAACTGCAACCGCTGATCGGCGTGTACGCCCAGATGGGCTACAAGGTCATTCCGACCAGCACGGAAACCGGTTTCGGCATCGAACGCCTCAAAAAACAACTCGCCGGTTGTGAAAGCGTCGTCGCGGGTCAAAGCGGCGTCGGCAAATCGTCGCTGCTGAACGCCGTCGAGCCCGGCCTCGGCCTGCGGGTCGGTGAGGTCAGCGAAGAAAACGAAAAAGGCCGGCACACGACCACAACCGCCGAACTGATCAAGCTGTCCTTCGACGGCCCGATGCAAGGTCGTTCCACCTACGTCGTCGATACGCCCGGCATCCGGCAGTTCATGCTCTGGGACATCATCCCGGAAGAGGTCACGGGCTTCTTCCGCGATCTGCACCCGTTTGAAAATCTGTGCCATTACCCCGACTGCACGCACACGCACGAAAATTTCTGCGCCGTCAAGGACGGCGTCGCCGACGGGCGAATCGACCTGCGGCGTTATGACAGTTATTTGGCCATTCGCGAATCACGGGAGATTTCGTAGCGTTTGGGGCGAAAACCATGACCGAATATGACATCACCATCGTCGGTGGCGGACCGGCCGGAGCGACCCTGGCGCGATTGCTCGCGGGAAAATACCGCCTTTTGCTGATCGACAGGTCGCATCCCAAATGTTGCGGGGGGCTGTTGGCGCCGGATGCGCAAAAAATGATCGCCCGTCTCGGGCTGGTCCTGCCGGACGCCGTTTTGCACGGTCCGCAACTTTTTTCGGTCCTCGTGCATGATTTCGACAACGATCTTTCGCGATCCTACCAGCGGCATTACCTCAACATGAACCGCGACGCGTTTGACCGCTGGCTCCTGTCGCTGGTTCCGGAAAGCGTCGAGTCGGCGATTCCCGGCCGTTATCTGCGCTGCGAACCGGGAAAGCCGTCCGGTCGCATGACCGTGCATTACACGCGGGACAATGTCGAAACGACCGCGACGACACGCGTTTTGATCGGCGCGGACGGCGCGTTTTCCCACGTCCGGCGGCAGTTCGTGCCCGACCGTATAGACCGGGAAATGTACGTCGCGGTGCAGCGGTGGTTCGAACCGGGGCTTGCCACATCGTGTTACGGCGCGATTTTCGACCGCGAAGTGACCGACTACTATTCCTGGACGATCCCGAAGGGCGACCGGCTCATTGTCGGTTCGGCCATCCCGGCGAAAAACCGCGTGCGCGAACGGTTCGACGCGCTGCTCGGAAAACTCCGCCGGATCGGGTTGCCGCTCGACAACGAAGTCTTTCGCGAATCGGCCCAGATTGTCCGGCCGCGTTCGCCGCTTGCGATCTGCCCCGTGGTGGCCGAATATCCGGTCGCATTGTTGGGCGAAGCGGCGGGGCTGATCAGCCCGAGTTCCGCCGAGGGAATCAGTTACGCGATGCAAAGCGCCGCCCTGCTCGCCGACGCTTTGACGCCTGGATTCGACGGCTTTCAACGACGCTACATGTGGAATCTGCGTTCGCTGTACCTCAACCTGGGCTTGAAGCACGTCAAACGCCCGGCGATGTATTCGTCCCTGTTGCGAAAGCTGATTCTCAAAACCGGCCTGATGGCGATCGAAGTCCGCAAGGAATGAACACACACAATACTTACAGCGCCGGGAGGATGTGTTCCCAGACGAGGTCGAGTTCGGCGTGCATGTCCTTGATGTAGGCCGTGAGCACGACGACCGCGTTTTGCTCGGGCAGCACGACGATAAACTGTCCGTGCATTCCGTCGGCGCGGAAGCCGCCGTGACGGCAGCGCCACATCTGGTAGCAGTAGCCCTGTTTCCAATCGCTGTCGGTTTCCTCCGGCTTGACGTTCGGGTCTTGCAGGATTTTGCAGGTGGTCGCCTCTTCGATCCAAGATTCGGGCAATATCTGTTTGTCGCCCCACTTGCCTTTTTGGAGGAGCAGTTGTCCGAGTTTGGCCATGTCCTCGGTTTTGACGAACAATCCCCAGCCGCCGAGGTTGACGTCGCTCGGGCTGTCCTCCCACCTTGCGCCGGTGATCCCGAGCGGCTCGAACAGCCGCGGGGTGAGATAGTCGACCAGTTTTTCGCCGGTCACTTTCTGCACGATGGCCGAAAGCATGTAGGTCGCCTGTGAGTTGTACACGAATTTCGTGCCCGGTTTGTGCGGGATCGGGTGGGCCAGGAATCTTTTTTCCCAGAGGCCGACTTCCTTCTCTTCCGGATCCGGCGGCTCGACTTCATGCCCGACGCTCATGGTCAGCAGGTCCTTGACGCGGAGCTCGGCGAGGTTGTCCGGCACGGTTTCCGGCAGGTCGTCCGGGAAGAACGAAATCACCTTGTCTTCGACGCTGAGTTTGTTTTCCGTCACGGCGAACCCGACGGCCACGCTCGTCCAGGTTTTGCTGACCGACCACATGACGTGCGGCGTCGTCGGCGAGTTTTTCCCGAACCAACGTTCGTAAACGACCTTGCCATCCTTGAGAATCATGACGCTGTGCAGGTCCATCTTTTTCGACTGCATCGCGTCGAGAAACGCGTCCGCCGCCTGCGAGGGAAAGCGTTCGGCCAATGCGGCCCGCGGCAAACTCCCGTCGGAACGGTCTTCCGCCATGAGCGAAGTAGCGGTGTAAAACATCAGTGCGGCAATCAGCAAACGGACGCAAAATCTCGGCATGATAAATCTCCGGATGAAAACAGGGACTGAAATGAGTAAAACGTACAAGCATCTTACCACGGTTGACGGGCCGAAACCAGAGCCCGAAGCGTAAGCGAGGGACCAAGGAATGCAAAATGCTGTGTGAGGAATGCAGAATTCTTAGCCGCCGAACTTGTTCGGCGAATTCAGATAGAGACTTTGACTGAAAAAACAACCGGAATCCGATCACCCACCGCCGACCAGCGTGACGATTTCGAGGCGGTCGCCGTCAGCGAGCGTCACCTCATCGTATTTTGTGTAGGAAACCACTTCGAGGTTGCGTTCGACGGCGACGAATTTGCCCTTGAGCCCCATGATTTCAAGCAGTTCGGCGACGGTCATGGGGGCGTCGTATTCGCGGCTTTCACCGTTGATGGTCAGTTGCATGGGTGGTCCTTTTCACATTTCATGATGAAGCATGACTTTCAATTGCCGGCACGTCGCGGCGGGATCTTGTGATTCGGTGACGACCGATTGCACGGCAATGCATCGCACGCCCGCGGCGATGACCCGGGAAAGGTTTTCCAGGTCGATGCCGCCGATGGCGAAAGCCGGCAGCGTAATTTCCGCCGCGATTTGTTCGAGAAAGGCAACGCCGGGAAACGCGTCGAAGATTTTCGTCGACGACGGAAACACGGGCCCGACGCCGATGTAATCGGCCCCGTCCCGCACCGCCTGTCTCGCCTGTTCGATCGAATGCGTCGACACGCCGATCAACATTTTACCGCCGACCAGCTTTCGCACATCGACGACGGAGAGCTCTTCCTGTCCGACATGCACGCCGTCGGCACGGCTCAGCAATGCCAAATCGGGGCGGTCGTTGACGATCATCAGGGTTCGCGTTCCCGCGGTCAGTTCGCGAAGCCGTCGGGCACGTTGCAGCAGCAGTTTGTCGCCGACATGCTTGTCGCGAAGTTGAATCACGTCGGCGCCGCTCCGAACGACGGCTTGCACAAGGTCGGAAAATTCGGCTTCCGTGTCCCGGCAATCGACCAGCACATACAAACGGGCATCGGCCAGGCGTTTCTCGACGACATCATTTGGCGAACACGAGACGGGTTCGATCACGACCGCCTTTTGCAGCGTGTACGAGCGATACCGCAACCGTTCGGCCGTCCGGGCCAGTTTCGGGGCGGCGATTTTCCCGTATTCTTCGAGACTTCGCAACGATTCCTGCAATCGCGAAAAGTTGGCGCCGAGCACGTCGGCCAGCGAAACCCGCCGGTATTCGTTCGCCCCTTCAATTTCGGTGCCGACGTCGGTCGTTGTGCTTCGTGACGCCAGCCGCATGTCCGGGGGCAATTCGCGAAGGGCATCGGCAAGTTCGTGCCGCATGTCTTTGGTCAATGTCACCAGTTCCGCGTCGTCACGGCCGAATCGCACGTAATCTTCCAGCACGCGAATCGCTTCGATGGCCCGGTTGGCCGAGGCGTCAAGAATTCGATACACCGCGGCCAAATCGTCACGAAGACACGGCAAGTCGTTTTGTGAAGCAGTATCATTTTGCACAATGTCGTTTCCGCCAGCATCGTCTCCGGGCGTATCGTCCCAGGCAATACTGACGGCCTCCGGGCCCGAAGGGTCGATTCCTTCCTGTCGCGCAATGTTTTCGAGCAGGTCTTCCGGCGCGACGTTCCGGCTTCGCAAAAAATCGCCGACTTCCCCTTCCACAAGCGAAAGGGCATACAAAATGTGTTCCGTCGAAAGCAACACCTGCGGCAAAAAGTCGTGCAGGCGGTGTACGGCGAGAAAAACGGCACTCAACAAATCCGGCTCAAAACGCCTCATGGCGATTTCGTCGCCATCAAGATAAAAACGGATTCGCTGAAGAAATTTGTTTTCATTTTCTGCGTTTTTACTTTTTTCCGCTGTTTTGGGCAAAGATGAGGCGATGTTTTCGTACGGAATCGCTTCAGCCACCGCGCGACAGTCAATTTTATGGTTCGACAAAAAAACCGCGGCGCGACATTCATCTTCGTCGAGCAATGCCAATAACACGCCAAGTGATGTAACGGCAAAAGGTTCGGGCGTTTGAAATTCGCGATTCGTTTTCCGATAACGTTCCGCCTGACGCAAAACCCGCCCAACGCCGTGTGTGATGTCGACTTTCATGCTTGAAATATTGAATAATACACAATTTTCTAATTTTGTCGTGAAAAACCAAGTACGCTCCATTGTAAATCCCATCATGGTAAAAACAAGCGTTTATCTGGACAGAATGATAAACACCGTCTTTATCACCCGTTTTGCACTAGGACGTGGGCTTTTTTTGTGTTAAAATTGCGAAACGCGGTCATTTTTCATTATCTCGGGCAAGTTTCAGTCGGAAATCCAACCCATGCAGCGGTCGACAAATCCAAATCGGCAGATGTTCGAGTCGAGCCTTGAACTGAAATGCCTGTTTTTTTTCGGCGCCGCGCTGCTGATCGTCATCACGGTCAGTTTCTGGATGTACTGGAAAGTCACCCAGGCATTGATCATGACGCAGAACGAAACGACGGCCCGGTCATTGGCCAAAGAACACCTCGTTTTCGAGCATGTTCGCGAAGTGAAGTGGAACGCCGATTCGGAATCCTCCCCCTTCGCCCATACGCTCTCTTCGCCTTCGACGTTATTTGGCAATACCGGCCGGGGTGATCGCTCCATGGAGAACGATTTTCGCAAGGCAATCACCGTACTCCTCGGCGAGCAGGAGCAGCAACCGCGGGTCGTCCGACGACCGGAAAGTTTCGGTTCGCCAATTCAGCCGAAAAATTTGCCACAGAACGATTTCGAAAAGAAGCTGCTCGAACAGTGGCGTAAATCGCCGGACGTCGCCCCATCAAACGAAGGAAGTGCACTCATTCGACCGGAAGACCTCGAAAAACTGGCCGCCGAAGGTCTGGTCGAACAGATTCCGCCGCTTTCCCCCCCCCCCGGCCGCACGCCCGGTATGGGGCTCTCTCCTCTGGAAGCGGAATCGGAAAAAGGCGAAGAGGACGCGAATGCCAAAAAAGCCCCGCGCTTCGTGGCAACATTGGATGCAAGCGGCTATCATTATTACGAACCCCGGTGGGCGGAACCCGGTTGCCTGGTTTGCCACCGCAATTTTGCCCCGGACATGGAACCGGGCGACCTGATCGGTATCGTCGAAGTCACCATCACCGACCCGCCGTCGAAGGTCGTCACCACCGAATATTGGGTCCGGCTGCTCGTCGCGTCGATCCTCACCGCCACGCTGGCCATGCTCGCGTTTTACATCATCATTCGCTGGATCATCATCAAACCGTTGCGTCACCTCCGCAGTGTGAGCGACGCCATCAGTCGCGGCGACATCACGCAACGCGCCGATCTGCACACGGGCGACGAGTTTGAAGCCCTGGCACTCGCGTTCAACCGCACGGTGCGTCATATCCTCAACACGCAGGAAAAACTGCGCGGCATCAACGTCGAACTCGACCAACGGGTCGACCAACTCGCGCGACTCAACGTGCAACTGTACGAATCGAACCGTGTCAAGAGCGATTTCATGGCCACGATGAGCCACGAACTGCGAACGCCGCTCAACAGCATCATCGGTTTCAGCGAGGTGCTCGGCTCCATCGCCTCGCTCGACGAAAAACAGAAACGCTACGTCGAAAACATCAGTAAGTCGGGCAAGACGCTGCTCGCCATGATCAACGACATTCTCGACATGGCGAAAATCGAATCCGGACGCATCGTCGTGCAACCGGCCACGTTCCACATCGCGTCGATCGTCGGCGCCCTTTGCGACATGGCCAAACCGCTCGGCGACCGCAAAAACATCGACATCGTCTGTGACCTGACGGACAACCTTCCGCCGATGCACCAGGACGCGACGCGTTTGCAGCAGATTTTGAACAACCTGCTTTCCAACGCGATCAAGTTCACCCCGGAAGGCGGCCGCATCAAGGTCCAGGTCCGCCGCGTCAAACCGGAACCTCCACCGGCGAAATCACCTGAAAACGAGGCGGAACAAACGCCTCGCGGCAAAACCGGTCGCCACGCGATTCCCGGCATGGCTCCGCCAGCAACGAACTCACCGGCGACGGAAACGCAGGGCTGGCACGAGCCGATGCTCGAACTGAAAGTCATCGACACGGGCGTCGGCATCCTGGAGGAGGACCAACAGATCATCTTCGAAAAGTTCCGACAGGGCAAAAGCTCCATGACCGAGGGCGACGCCATGAAACGCGAATATTCCGGCTCCGGACTCGGCCTGTCGATCGTCAAGGAACTCTGCCGCCTGCTCGACGGTAGCGTGACCGTCGAAAGCCAGCTCGGCCTGGGCAGCACCTTCACTGTGCTGCTCCCCTGGACGCTGGAACCGAAAACGCGGATCGAGTCGGAAATGATGGCCGACCTGCAGGAATTCGCCAAACAGAAACCGCGAACCAAATCGCACACCGCGGGATAGAGACTTAAGGTAGTACCCGGCCAAAGTTCATTTTGTGAATTCTCATCAATGGGCAAGAATGGCAGCCGCGAACGCAGTGAGTGAAACGAACGGAGTGACCGGTGTGGGGCGTGTCCGTTGGGGTGAGCGTATTTCGCGTTTTCGGTTTGCCGTTCGAAATCTTCGGGAATCAACGTGCTTTCCGTCTTGCGACTCCTTGATCCGGTCACTCCGCTGCGTTGCGTTCCCGGCTGCCATTGCAACGGTCACGGCGAGACCGCCCTACCTTCACGATACGTTGAGCGGGAAATTTTTGACGACCCTGACTTGATCACCGCCGGGGAATTCCAGCAGTGAAACGAGGCGGTTTCCCGGTGAGAAGGCCGCACAAAGCCTTTTTTCCGTCATCGGAATGTCAACCGACGCAACCTGCGATTCCGGTATCTCGCCGGTTCGCACGATCTGTCCCAACAGGAGTCGCGTGGCCGTTTGTTCGTCAAGATGAATCCGGGGCAGGTGCGCCGTTGCGGATTCCGGCGGCATGAGATGTTCAAGCCAGTCTTGCGATTCCGGGTCATCAAACATGTCGGGCGGCAGGGCATCGGTCAATGTAAACGGCCCGATCCTTTCACGCGTCAGTGCGGTCATGACGGCCCCGCTGCCCACCGCCTCGCCGAGATCGCGACCGATCGAACGCACATAAGTGCCGCTTCCGCATTCGATGTCCAGCCGAAATTCGGGGTAATCGTATTCGGTCAGTTCGATCCGGTAAATCTCGATTTCGCGTGTCGCCAGGGTCACATGCTCGCCCTGCCGGGCAAGTTGATAGGCGCGTTTGCCCGCGATTTTCAGCGCCGAGTACGCGGGCGGTCGCTGCCGGATTCGCCCCGTCATGCGGGACGCCGCCTCACGCAACGCGTCGCGAGTCGGACGGGGCGGGTTGGGCAACGCGACGACCGTGCCTTCGGTGTCTTCCGTGTCGCTGGTTTCGCCAAGCCGAAAGGTCCCGGCGTAACGTTTCGGGAGCATTTGAATCACTTCGATCAGTTTGGTCGCCTCGCCGACGCAGGCGACGAGCACGCCTTCGGCCAGCGGGTCGAGCGTTCCGGCGTGACCGACCCGGGGCGGCTTGCGGCGATTCAATTCGTCAAGCAAATCCGTATCGTTTCGCAGGCGTTCCAAAAGTAGCTTGTGACGCGAACGCAGCGCCCGTTGCAACCGATTGAGCGTCGTTCGCGACGACTCGCCTTTCGGTTTCATCAGCACGACAATCCCGGACGGCAGGCAGGCTTTCAGTTCGTTCAAGATCATTTCATCACCACGACAATGAATTGTATCTGCAAGCGCCAAGCGACACCGGAATCGCGGGTCAAACGGCCTGTCGATGAACGGCGTGCAGTTCACGAACCGGCGCCGTTTCGGCAGAAGCCTCAACGTCATTGTCGTCTTCCGCATCAGCGGGATCATGTCGTGCCGAGTGGTTGAGCAATACGTCGGCTGCAACGCGAAACGGATCGGTGGTCGGGTTCAGGATTCCATGCAGAATTTGCAGTTTTTCCTTGCAAAGCCGGTAATGTTCCGGGTGTTTCAGCCAGGCCAGGAGCGAATCGGCGGCCTCTTCGGACATGTCTTCCGGGGCGAGAAATTCGGGAAACAGCATGTCGTCAATATCACGCTCGGTCGGGTAGGCGGGAATGACTCTTGTTTTTTTCGGGTAATACGGGCTGCCGGAGGTGAATTGCTCAATGCCCAACAGGTTGACGAGCGTGATGTAACGCGAGCGCCGGAAAAACCTCTGCACGAAATGCCCGAGCTTGTTCAGCTTGTAATACACGACCGTCGGGACCTGATTGGCCAGCAGTTCCATCGTCACAGAACCGGAAACGGACAGCGCGAAATGAGCCGCACGGATGAGTTCCTGGGTCCGTCCGACATATATGGGAATGGCCACCCCGCGTTCCGACAACTTTTGATTGATCAAGTCGGCGTGTTCCTGTTTGAACGCGGCGATGATCGGCCGAACGTTGGGCGATTCACGCCGCACTTTTTCAACCGTTGACAGCAAGTCGTCGAAGTTGTGCGCGATTTCCTGGTCCCGCGATCCGGGCAATACCGTCAAAATCGGCTGCTTGTCGCTCTTGAGACTCTCGACGAACTCCATGTCGACCTTGTGGTGCTTGGCTTCCTCAAGGAATGGGTGCCCGATTTCGATGACGTGACAACCATGATCCTGAAACCATTTCGTCTCGAAGGGCATGGTCGTAAAAACATAATTGACGAGCCGGTGCATCTTGCGGACACGCCAGCCGGCCCAGGCCCAAAGTTGCGGCGGCATGAAATAATACACGGGAATGCCGCGTTCCTTCGCCGCCCGGGCAACCCACCAGTTGAAGCCGGGGTAGTCGACCAGCACGACCGCCTTGATGCTGTTTTCCGCAAAATATTTTTTCGTTTCCTTGTACAATTTATAATAGGAATAAATCTGCGAAGCCGCCACCCCAAGAAACATGACGGCTTTTTTCGTCAAGTCAT
>JAVBQX010000093.1:0-59285 GCA_031548645.1 Thermoguttaceae bacterium | reverse complement strand
TCACGATCCCCGGATGGTCTCCTGTCGCCAAAGGGTTTTCTGTCGCCGAAGGATTTTCTGTCACCGAATGGTTTTCGATCACCAAACGATTTACGTTCTCCATCACCAAAGCCGCGACGTTCACCTCGATCATTTCCGCCGCGTTCCCTGTCGCCGAGCGAGCGGCCTTCACGATCCCCGGATGGTCTTCTTTCACCGAAAGGTTTGCGGTCGCGATCGCCGAACGGGCGGCGTTCCCTGTCGAAGGGCCTGCCGGGACGTCTTTCCTCGCGTCGCGGGCCGTGTTCGGCTTCGTAGGCGGCGCGACGTTCGTTCCGTTTGCGTTCGCGTTCCTTGCGTTTGCGTTCGGCGAGTTCCTCGTCCTTTTGTTTGCGGAATTCGGCCCGTTGTATTTTTTCCTGGTTGGTTTTACGTTCCAGTCGCTTGACCCGCGAGCTGTGCTTGAGGGCCAGTTCCTTCGGCGGATACGGCGGAATCAGGCAGTCCGGCCCGCTGCCGATCAGGTCCTCGCGACCGAAATCCCGCAGCGCCATCTTGACGTCATGATAATTTTCCGGCTTGTAATACAGCAACAGCGAATGCTGAATCCGCCGTTCGCGCATTCCCTTGGCGACGTGCATCTGCTGGTTGTTCATCGGGTCGCGGCCCGTGTGATACATGGCCGTGGCCAGCTCGAACGGGCCGGGAATGAAATCCTGCACCTGTTGCGGGCGAATGCCGTGTTTGTGCAGGTATTCGGCGACGCGGATCATCGACGGAATGCTCGACCCCGGCAATCCGGCGATCAGGTAGGGCACCAAATATTGGTCTTTTTCGTGCTTGACGCAGAGCGATTCGAACAGTTCGACGAAGCGGTCGTAATTTTCGATGTCCGGCTTGCGCATTTTCTGCAAGACGCGTTCGTCGGTGTGTTCCGGCGCGGTTTTGAGGTGCCCCCCCACGTGATGGCGGATCAGTTCCTCGACGTATTCCGGCGAAAGCTGGGCCAGATCCGTCCGCACGCCGGACGCGATGAAAACCTGCCGGACGCCGTCGGTTTTGCGGACCGAACGCATCAGGTCGATGACCGGCCGGTGGTCGGCGTTGAGATTTTCGCAGATTTCGGGCCATAAACACGAGTTGCGACGGCAGCTTTTGCATGCGTCCGTATCGCGGCCATACATGCGGTACATGTTCGCGGTTGGGCCGCCCAAATCGCTGATGACGCCGGAAAATTCGGGCTGACCGGCCAGGTGAGCGACCTCGTTGAGGACAGATTCTTTACTCCGCGATTGCACGAATTTGCCCTGGTGCGCGGTGAGACTGCAAAAAGCGCAACCGCCGAAACAGCCCCGCAGGATCGGCACCGACGTCCGAATCACCTCGAAGGCCGGAATTTCCGCCTCGCCGTAAAACGGGTGCGGCCTGCGAGCGAAGGGCAGCCCGTATAGGCGGTCCATTTCCGCGACCGGCAGCGGGAACGACGGCGGATTGATGACGACGGCCTCCTGCATGTGTTCCTGCACCAGCCGCGAGGCGCAATAGGGGTTCAGGTTCAGGTAGGCCAGCCGCGTCATTTCGTTGAACATCTCGTGGTCGTTCGTCACCTCCTCGTAACTGGGCAAATGCAGGGTCGTTTCGTCCTCCTCCGGCAAATCCTCCGACATCCCCAGCCGATAGGCCGTGCCGCGCACATCGCGAATCGACGCCAATTCCTCCCCGGCGGCAAGGCGTTTGACGACCTGCACGAGCGGCGTTTCGCCCATGCCGTAAACGAGCAGGTCGGCTTTCGAGTCCATGAGGATCGAACGTTTGACCTTGTCGCTCCAGAAATCGTAATGGGCCAGCCGCCGCAAACTGGCCTCGACCCCGCCGACGATGACCGGCACGCCGGGCCAGGCCTCGCGGGCGCGTTGGCAATAGGCGAGCGTTGCGCGGTCAGGCCGTCGACCGATTTCGCCGTTCGGGGAATAGGCGTCGTCGTTGCGCACCTTGCGGCTGGCCGTGTAATGATTGATCATCGAATCCATGTTCCCGGCACTGACGCAGAAAGCGAGCCTCGGGCGGCCGAAAGTCCGCCACGCGTCGCAGGAATGCCAGTCCGGCTGCGCGAGAATGGCGACGCGGAAACCTTCCGCTTCAAGGACCCGGCCCAGGAGAGCGGCCGCGAAACTGGGGTGGTCGACGTAAGCGTCCCCGGTGACAAAAACAATGTCGACTTCGTCCCAACCACGGACCGCGACCTCTTCGGACGTCATCGGCAAAAACGCCGACGCGTCCTTCATTTCCCTGTTTTTCATAATAGCTACCTGATTGTCATCATGCGCGACACGCCAAAAGATAAGTGTGCCGCAGAACTTTCCACTTGAAACGGATCACATTAAAGTATAGCCGGAGACGGTTTTGTGTCAACTTGCCATTCGCCGGCGACTTGTTTTCCGTGAGAATTTATCGTTCGTCACGGCCCGAACAGGGCCTGAACGTCCTCGCGGATTTCATCAGGCAGGTTCTCAATGCTGTCGGCTTCCCAGGATTGTCTTTCCGTTTTGCCGTCCGTCGTGACGGTGCGGGTCACGTGGACTTTCGTGTTGCCGTCTTTGTCGGTGGTGGTCGAAACCGCGAGGCGCTTGCCTTCACCGCCGGACGCGTCGTCGAATTCCGCGACCTCGTCATCTTCCGTGATTCGGCCCTCATCGACGCCGCCCGGCATCTGGCGGAAATAATGTTCCATCTGTCGCATCATCCTGCGAGGGTGCTGGAAAAACCTCCGGCCTTCGGGGCTTAAGGTCATGTCGGGCACTTCGTCCATGAATTCCTCTTCAATGACGACCGGCTCTTCCGGGAGCGGTTCCGGCGTGACGGTCAGGTCGATTTTTTTCCCTGCCCGCAGGACGATCAGCGGCTGCGCGGTGCCTTTCACCTGTTCCACCTGATTCACCAGATCGGCCAAGGTGTGGATATCTTTCCCGGCGAATTGAAGGAGGACGTCGCCGCGCAGGAGTCCGGCTTTTGCGACCGGGCTGTTGTCAATGACTTTTTCCACCACGAGCAGGCCGGGCCCACCCTCCTTGCCACCGAAATTCGACAGCAAAACATCGGGAACCGGCGAAGCTATGACCCCGAGCCAATACGGCCCGTCCGTTTTCGCAGGCGGGTTTTCCTGCGGTGTCGCGGTTTGCGGGGCTTTTTCCTGTGGAGTCGCGGCCTGTGCCGGTGTCGATTTTCCCTGGAGTTCCTGGGCTTTTTCGAACTGGGCGATGGAATTCACGGCAAGACAAAGCGGCGTTCCGAGGAACAAGACCGCGGAAATTTTCCAAAGATTTTTCATTCGTTTTCTCCTTATATGTTATTTGATTGAGATGTTTCGGTTTGTCGCCCCGAAGGGGCAAGAATGGCAGCCGTGATCACAGATCACGGCTCGTGCGCTGCGTTCCCGGCTGCCATCGCGACGGTCACGGCGTGACCGCCCTACCTTTTTACACGAAGCCAACTTGTCGTTGGACCAATCTCACCGGTGGTAACCGCCGCCGTGGAACCCACCGCCGCCGAATCCGCCGCCGTGGAAGCCACCGCCACCGAATCCACCGCCGTGAAATCCACCGAATCCTCCGGCGGGCATGGAGTGGATGAAGTTTCCGGGGGCGCCGCGTCCGAACGACGAAAACGGTGCGGGATTCATGTGCGACACAAACGGTGCGGGGCGATCCATCGGGCCGTGAAATGCGCCGCCGCTGATGGCCGGGGTCATGACGCGCGGTCCGACGCCGCCGGGATGAAACGCATTGCCGCCGATGTGAATTCCGTGATCGGGAAGACTCACGCCGCCCATTCCGCCCGTGCCGGGTCGCGGGAACGGTCCGCGCGACGCCATGTCACCGCCGGGGCGCATTCCTTCGCCCGGAGGTGTCGGCCAGGGACCGGGCCCAACGCCGCCGCCGGGATGCGGTCCGGGTCCAGCGCCGCCACCTTCACCGGGTCGCGGGAACGGTCCGCGGGACGGGATGTCACCGCCGGGGCGCATTCCACCACCGGGATGTGGTCCGGGAGGGCCCGGAGGTCCCGGCGGGTGTGGCCCCGGAGGGCCGGGTGGTCCGGGCGGATGAGGACCCGGTGGCCAGGGTCCCGGGCCGGGAGGATGTGGCCACGGGCCTGGTCCGGGTCCCGGAGGAAACGGCGGCGGAGGCGGGGGAATGGGGCCGCCCCACCAGCCGGGCCAACTGTCCCAACCCCAAATGGCGAAACCAAGGGCTGGCCAATCGGGATAATACATGTCGTCATATTCGTAACTCGTGCAGGGGTAGACGTCGGAATATTCCGTCTGGTAAACCACGGAATTCTGGCTCGGCGGCTGCGTTGGAATCACGGTTTGCGATGCGTCCTGCGACGTGTCCTGCGAAGTGCCCTCCGCCGTTTCATCGCCGCTCGTGGTCGTTGTGGTCGTTACAGCCGATTCGTTGGCCTTTTTCACCCCGGCTTCAAATTTCGTGTAAAACTCCTTGACCGTCGTGTTCGGGCCGAAGCCGGGATAGATCAACGCGTCGGCCGGTTCGTTCTTCAGGAACGCCGTGAGCGAATCCTTCAACACCTGGGTGTTGCTTTCGGGCATCTTGATGTTGCTCATGCCGTCCCGGTAAATGAAGTCGCCGGTGAAAAGGACGCATTTCTGTTTTGTGTCGATTTGATAGCTCACGCTGCCGGGTGTGTGGCCCGGGGTCGGAAGCACGGTCCAGGGAATCAGCCCGGAGGTCGTGATCGTTTCGCCACCTTCAAATTCCACGTCCGCCGGCGGGGACGTGATGCCATCGCCGAATTTCGACGATTCGTTCAACTGCACGTTGGTCAGCATCGCGGCGTCGCCCTTGCCGATGCCGATTTTGATGTTGGGCCATTCGTTCCGCATGTTCTTGTTGTCGGCGAAACGGACGAAATAGCCGTTCGTCAGCAGGATCGCGTCCGGCTCCAGCTTGTTCTTGTCGCAATAGCGGAAAATCGCCTGGCCGTTATAGCCGGGGTCGATCACCGTCGCTTTCGGGTGACCGTCGACATGGAGAACGTAGGAGTTCCCGAACGCCTTTTTCATGTCGTAGATTTTCGCGAGAATCAACGTGGCCGTCTTCCCGTCTTTCTGTTCCAGGTCGAATTTCGACTCTTCCACCTTCACGGTGGTCGCCACTTCCTTTGCGTCCTCGGGTTTCTGTTCCTGCACGGGGGCCGTCGCGGAACCCGCCGGGTCGGTGATCGTCATCTCGATGCCCGGCTTTTCCGTGCCCGACGTTGCAGTGTCGGATGGCGCAGTGCCGGGCGCCACTGTACCGGGTGACGTGCCGGGAGGTTGCCCGACGCTGATGCCGTCCTGTCCGTGTGCCGCTTGCAGCAGGAGAAGCGTGACAAGACAGGCCAGGGGTAATATCCGGTGTCTGTATTTCATCTTTCGTCCTCGATTCTTTCAATGTTTTCCATGTCACAAACCACGGCGATATTTTTCGCCGGGAAGTATGGAAACATACGTCGACCCGGTTATGTACGTGCAGAGTGACGCCAAGATTACGCCGGGGAAGTAAATTTTACCCCGCAATCAGAGCCCGAAGCGTAAGCGAGGGACGGGGAAATGCAGAGTGCAGAATGATGAATGCAGAATATTTAGCCGCCGAACGAAGTTCGGTGAGATTGAGATGATGTTACATCGGCGGTCTCGGCGAGACCGCCCTACCTTTCGATTTGGTGAAAGTTCTATCGATTTCGCCAGCGTGTGAGGCCGAGCAAGAAGATGATGCCGATCGCCTTGACGGCTTCGCGGAGGTTGATTTTCGATTTGCCGAATTTGCGGTCGGTGAAAGTGATCGGAATTTCCACCATTTCCGCGCCGCCACGACGCAGCAGGAACAGAATTTCCTCAAAAAACGAATAGCCTTTCGAGCGGATTTCCCCCCGTGAAATACGGTCGGCCAGGATGCGTTGAAGCGTCGCGACGCGATAGCAGCGGTACGCGCCGCTGTTGTCCCGCGTTCGCAGGCCGAGGCAGATTCGCGCGTAAAAGTTGACCGCACGGCTCATCAAACGCCGAGAAAGCGGCCAGCCCTTGATTTTGCCGCTCGGAACGTATCGCGACCCGATGGCCACGTCGATTTGTCGTAACCCGTGCATCAGATGAGGCGTTTCGGCAACATTCCTTTGGTCGGGTTCGCAGGAATTTTCCCCCGCCTCCATCGCGGCAAGCAGTTCCGGCAGCTTTTCCGGCGGATGACTGAAATCCGCGTCCATATTGATCAGAAAATCGTACTCATTTGTCATCGCAAATTGCATGCCCGCCTGCACCGCGGTGCCCAAGCCGAGTTTGCCGCTCCGTATGACACAGTCAAAACGCGAATCCCTGCTTTTACGGTCAAGGCACCATGTCCCCGTCCCGTCGGGGGAATTGTCGTCAATAACGAGCACATGCGCCTCCGGCAAGACAGTGAAAATGGAATCGACCAGTCTCGGAAGGTTCTCGATTTCGTTGTAAGTGGCAATAACGACAAGTGTTTTCGACATGGCGAGGGACATTTAGATCATTCTTCGAAAATAGCTTTCAATTGTACGTAAACCAATTCGATTATCATTGAAACGGACGGATTTGTCAACTTGCCGAAACGAGATTCAATCGTGCGTTTTTCATTTCCAGTACAAAACAGGCTATATGTTGTTTTCCTTCTCAAAATGACTCACATTCTTTCGATTGTATCTGGTAAACGGGCGGAGGAACAATTAAAATGGATCAAATATATGAAATATAAAGGCTGAGGCAATGTTATCAGGATGGTCAATTATCAGGTTTTGGTGACATGGCACGTAATCTGCGTCATTTTCTTGTTTTGCTCTCACAATGATCAGCGGTATTTTCAACAATTAAAAAAACACTTTTCCATCGCATATCTCGAACAGGAGAACACATAATGCAACGACGACTTCTCCGCATCGCTCCGGGATTGACTTGTCTCGTGATGCTCGCGTTTGTCGCAACCGTTTCCGCGCAGGAAGTTTCCCGCGAATTGACAGCCTCTCCGGCTCCGGCGCAAGTGCCGGGCGTCAAGCCGGCCCAGCCTGCGCAGGCGGGTGCCTCGGACGCTTCGCTGTCCTTGGCCGAAATGGCGGCGGCGATTTCACAATCCTCAAGCAGTTCGTCGTCTTCGCGCGATACGATCAAACCGCTTTCCGAGGTGGCGCCGGATGCGACGCCCATCGACGGTATGATTCGGCTTTACAAGCACAAGACCAAGCTGTATGCCGAATTGACCGGCTCGAACATGAATACGGATTATCTCATCGCGATGGCCATCGCGAAAGGAACCGGGGCCTCGGCCATTGGCGGATTCACGCTCGGTTTCGGCGACGACTGGCTCTGGCGATTCCGCAAGGTCGACGACCGCATCCAGGTCGTTCGCCGTAACATCCGTTACAAGGCCGACAGCGGAACGCCCGAATCCAAAGCGGTGGAGATCGCCTATTCCGACAGCATTTTGTACAGCCTGCCGATCGTGGCCAAGGGACCGAAAGGCGGCGACGTGATCGACCTCGACTCGATTTTCATGTCCGACCTTCCGAAAATCGGGAGCCAGCTCGGCGGCTTTTTCGTTCGCGACCGTTCGATGTGGGGCGAAGTCAAAGGCTTTGAAAGCAACGTCGAAATCCGCGTCGAAGCGACCTATTCGACTTCCGGACGCAACATCGCCGCGCCGGACAGTTCGGCCGCCGGGGTGACGTTGCATTATTCGATCAGCAAGCTGCCGTCCTCGGGCTACCAGCCGCGTCTGGCCGACGACCGCATCGGCTACTTCACCACGGTACACAAGAATTTTTCGCGCAACCAGAAAGACGACCATTTCGTCCGCTACATCAACCGCTGGGACCTGCAAAAAGCCGATCCTTCCGCGGCGATGTCGCCCCCGAAAAAGCCGGTGATTTTCTGGATCGAAAAAACCGTGCCCTTCAAGTACCGCAACGCGGTCAGGGAAGGCATCCTCGAATGGAACAAAGCCTTTGAAAAAGTCGGCATCGTCAACGCCATCGAAGTGCGTTTTCAGTCGGACAAGGACGAATGGGACCCGGAAGACATCAATTACAACACCTTTCGCTGGATCACAGCCGACGCCGGTTTCGCCATGGGGCCGAGCCACGTCAACCCGCTGACCGGAGAAATTCTTGACGCCGACATCATTTTCGACGCCGGTTTCGTCGATTCGTGGCGTCGTCGTTACGATATGCTCATCGCCGAACAGATGCCGGCCCTGGGACGCGACATGTCGCGCCAGGAACAGTTGGCCGCGCTGCGCGGGCTGATTCCGCAAAAGGATCACGCCAAGGACGCGGACGGAGACGGCGAGGAACACAGTTGCAAATGCGCGGAATGCAATTACGCCAAACAGATGGCCGACCAGATCGCGTTCGGAGCCATGGCGCTGGCCATCCTGAACGATGACGGCGAGGAACCGCCCAAGGAGGAGCCGAAGGAAGAGAAGAAGGAAGAACCCGCGAAGGAGGAAAAGAAAGAGGAAGTCAAGGACGAAAACGCCGATGAAAAGAAAGACGGCGATTCGGAGAAAAAGGACGACGCCGACAAGAAGGATGAAGGGGACAAGAAAGGCGAAGACGCCAAAAAGGACGAGCCGAAAAAGGAAGAAGAGAAAAAGCTCTCTCCCGAGGAACTCAAAAAGAAGATCGACGAGGAATTCGAGAAGCTGGTGCTCGCCGGCTTGAAGGACGTGGTCATGCACGAAGTCGGGCACACGCTCGGCCTGCGGCACAATTTCAAAGCGAGCAGTTGGCTCACGATCGCCGAGATCAACGACCCGGAACGCTCGAAGGACCTTCCCATCGCCGGTTCGATCATGGACTACCTGCCGCTGAACATCATGCCGAAGGGCGAACACCAGGGCAGCTATTTCATGCCGACCATCGGCCCCTACGATTACCTTGCCATTGAGTACGGCTACAAAAGTATCGGCGGCGGAACCGAAAGCGATGCGAAAGAGCTGAAGAAAATCGCGGCCCGACAGGCGGAGAAGGGCATGAACTACGCGACGGACGAAGACGTCCGCATGTTCTACAATCCCGACCCGCTTTCACAATTACGCGATCTCGGATCCAATCCGATCGACTATGCGAAGGTCAACGCCCGACTGTACGACCAGTTGCTGCCCGGACTGATCGACCGCGCAACCAAAGAGGGCGACAACTACGCCGACGTGAGATTTTATTTCAACGTCCTGCTCTCGCAGCGGATGAACAGCATCGGCTTCGTGACGGGAAACATCGGCGGTCTGTACGTCAACCGCGACCACAAGGGCGACCCCGGCGACCGTTCGCCGATCCAGGTGGTCGACGCCGCGCTGCAGCGGGAATCGCTCCGCTTCATCTGCGAGCAGGTGTTCGCCGAGGACAGTTTCAAAATTCCCGCCGATTTGTACAACCGGATGGGCACGAACCGCTGGTCGGACTGGGGATCAAACGTCGGGCGGCCCGACTTTTCGCTCCGTTCACAACTGCTCAGTTGGCAGCTTACGATCCTCATGACGATGATGGATACCTCGACGCTCGGCCGGCTTGACGACACGGAAATGCGCGTCGCCGAAGGCGGAGACGTGTTGACCATCGCAGAACTGTTCGACGCGTTGACCGGTTCGATTTTCAAGGAACTGGAAGCGATGCGGGAAGGTGAATTCACCGCGCAGAATCCGGCGATCAGCACCTTGCGCCGCAGTCTGCAGGAAAAATACTACCTCTTGCTGGCCGATTACGCTTCGGGCGATTTGTCGTTTATCATCAGCGTTCCCGATTCGTGCCAACCGCTCTCAAGGGCGCAACTGCAAAGCCTGCAATCGGAAATCAACGCCGTGCTCACCGGCAAGGCGAAAATCGACGCCGCTTCGCGGGCGCACCTGCAGAACCTCAACGAGCGAATCCAGAAACTGCTCAACGCCGACATGATTCGACGCACGCCGTAGTGCTTTGGAAATCTTTAAAAATGGGATGACGTTTTCGCAATTCGGCGGCGGTCACGGCGTGACCGCCCTACCTTGACCCCAATTTCTAATGTTTCCAAAGCCGTAGTCTAATAGATGGGCGAAAAATTCGGGACGTTGTTTTCAGCGTGTTTTTCCGATTTGACGGGATTTGTTTCCCCGGCCGGAAACGCCTGGCGGGACGCCGGCGCGTTTCCCTGCAAGGGCTGAATGAGGGGCGGCATCACGTGCGAGTTCCCGTTCGGCGTCGTATTCGTCAACGAGTCCGTGGGCATGACGCCCGACACCAAACGAAGCGGCGAAGGTTCGTCCGTTGTTTCCGGTTCGAAATCAATTTCCAATGCCAAGCCGTTCCGTTTCGCCTGTGCGACCTGCGGTGCGACAACTTGCTGTTGCCGTGCCGTCACCTGCGGTTGCAAGGGTACGACGACCACGCGCGTTTGTTGCGGCATCGTTTGTCGCGACATCACAGGCTGCGGCATCATCGGTTGCGTTTGGGCTCCCGTCGGATAAACGGCGGGGGAATACATCTGCGTGTCGAAAGACTCGGCCGGAGCAAAGGATTCATAAGTTGGGTTCGTTTCGCCGTCAAAGACGTCGGGCAGGTCGATCACCTGCGAGGCGTAACGGTTCTGTCGCGGAACCGGCTCGTTGCGGTATTGCTGCCGACCGAAGGGCCAGAGTTTCTGTCCCGGCGAACGGATCAATTGCATGCGTTCCGACTGTTGCTGCGGCACGCCGCCGTTTCTGTCGAACTGCCACGGGTTGGCATAGGCGTCGGGAATTCCTTTCGTCGGCGGACTTTTATCGAGTACGCCTTGCAATCCCAGAAGACTCGGTTTTCTGGCGAGTTTGTCGGAAAGAACGTTGACATCCTGCAAAATCGGCTGCAACTGCACCGTGATACGCTTGATATTGCTGATCGTCTGGTCGGCGTTTTTCATCGTGCTGTTGAGCGACTGGAAAAACTCCGGGTCGTTGAGCAATTGCCCGAGCGAACCGTCGGGGTTGTTGAGCGCCCGGGCGAACTCGGACAACTGCGCCGCGCCCGTTTCAAATTCCTGCGCCGCCGACGAAAGTGCCTGTATGAATTGCGGCCCGTCTTCGCCGAGCGATTCGGTGAATTTCGTGACGTTGTCAAGATTGAAATCGACCTTGGTGATGGTGCCGTCGACGCGTTCGAGCATTCCGGCGATTCGGGTCGTCATTTGGTTGATGTTGGCCATCAAGGCCTTTCCTTCCTCGATGACGCCGGGCAGTTGGGTCGACGAAACTTTGAGCCCGTTTCTGATATCGGGATCATTGATCAAGCCGTCGGCGCTGCTCATGAGGCGATTGAGTGAAGTCATCGTCAAATCAGCCTGATCGACCATGTGTTCGAGCCGTTGCTGTTTTTTCGCCACATCTTCCGGCGATCCGATGAGCTGGTTGATTTTTCCGAACGAATTTTTCATTTCGTCGGCGACGCTGGTCACGCTGCGAAGGGCTTTCGAAACGTCGCTTTGCAGGTCGTCCGCCATCTTCAGCAGGTCGACGGGGGTGATGCCTTCGATGGTGCTTTTTTTCGCCAATACATCACCGAGCGGCGCACCGGTTTTGGGGGTGAAATTCAGCGTCGACTGCCCCAACAGGTTCAAACTCAACTGGCATTCCTCGTTCGTATACAGTTTGATGTTGCCCTTGATGCGCGCGGTGATTTCCACTTTTCGGTCGTCGTCCACGAGACGAACCCGGGTCACGCGGCCGATTTCGACGCCGTTTTTGTACACCGGCGAATTTTCCGAGAGCATCGGCGCCTGCGGCAGAATGACGTAAATTTCGTAATCCGAACTGAACAGCCGCGGCATTTTCCCGCCGCCGAACAGCATGATCAGGGTCACGGTCGCGATGAGAAAACCCACGCAAACAAGGCCGATTCTGATTTTGATGTGGTGGCTGTCCATGAAAATGGCTTGCAAAAAACGGATGTTTCCGACAGGTTTGGAGTCCGGTTTGCCCCCATGCCGCTGTATTCATCCCGAAAATGAAGACTGCAACCCGCTTCCCATTGAATCGGAATGCGATATTGGCGAACTTGAGCGATTTTTTCGGTTTGTATCAATTACGCCAACAAAAAGACGTTCCCGAACACAGCTGTCATTCCGTTGCCGTCCCGGTTTCCTTGGAAAGATCGTCCCAATTTGACTGAATTTCCTGCGAAGCCTCGGAATAGAGACGGCGTTCGCGGACGGGGACACCGGGGCAGGCGACGAAATAATCAATCGCCGATGTCACGCTTCGCCCGATGACCTTGTTTGTGGAATCGGTTTCAACGGTGACTTCTCGCAACAACCCACCGGGGATGTTCGCGGAAAGCGACGCTTGAGAAATGACCGTTCCCGATGAAGTTTTTCGAATTGTCTGCGTTTTATAATCGCTCAACAGGTTTTTCAGCAGACGGATGCCGGACGTGTCCGTAACCGTTGTAACCGTATGGCTTAAAACCGTTTCGGTCTGCCCCGCAACAGGAAGGTTTGTGCGAATTTCCTCGGAACGGAGCAGGTAAGGCATGACCGTGTCGGAAAGCCAGAGCGTGGTGGTCTTTTTCTGGTCACCGACGATCTGGGTGTACCGGCACACCTGACAAACGATCTGCCGCCGCGCGACAATCACCGTTTGCGGTTGGAGGTGTTCGATTTCCGTGCCTTCGGAAACCGGCTGCATGTTGAAATCAAGAAGCAATTGTTTCGGGTCGGGCGAAAAAGTGCCGGTTGCGATTCCGATAGCGGTTTCCTGACGCAAGACCATGCCGCTCTCATTCACATTTTCCAGCGATAAAAGCGTTTCCGTGACGTTGTTTACTACGGATTCGCCCACATTGCGTTGACTGTTTGTACGCCGAAGCACCCAGGTCCCGGGGAGAAAACCGCCCCAAGGTGTTTCACGCATTTTCAGGTTCGGGGGCAATGTCCGGGCATTGTCTTCCGCTGAAAGCATCACGGCATGCGTTTGAAGATCACCGAAATTCATGTTGTCGGACTCAGACGCCGCGAGATTACAGGACGTTTCTCCACCGAGAACGGAAACACGCATCAAAAAACAACAAAAGAATAGTGCATAAATCCACATGGACGAACGAAAACGCCGGAATATGAAAGAATTATAATTGTGAATCTTATGATAAATGTACATTAGTTTTGCGTAAATAGAGTCAAAAAATAACAATTCTATTGTACGATAATCACTGTAGATTGCAAGGAGAAAAGGAGAAAAAAATAAATTTACACAAAGATAGGAAATAAATATATCACCACACAATGAAAAACGCTGGAAAGAAAGCCCGATCGAAAAGAATGGTATAATATTTACGAAAAATGCACCATCTTTGCAACCTCTTCGCCAAATATGAGAAAAGAAGAAACCAACTTAAAGACGAATTATCGAAATTATCCCATCGGAAGGGATGCCGGAGATTTAAGAACTTCTCCGACATCGAGCCAATCAGAAGATCGGGATATTATTCCTCGTCCTCTTCCCATTCCTCTTCATCTTCTTCGTCGCCTTCTTCCCACTCCTCTTCGTCTTCCTCCTCAACTTCTTCCCATTCTACATCTTCTTCGTCCTCTTCTTCCCATTCCTCTTCTTCTTCCTCGTCTTCATCATCCCATTCTTCATCGTCCCATTCTTCATCCCATTCTTCTTCGTCTTCGTCGTCATCCCAATCTTCATCTTCATCTTCGTCATCATCGCTCATGACCAGAAGGGGAGCGTAATCGTCTTGAAAATTCAAGGCGGAAAAGGTACGTTCCTCTGTTGTGTCCAATGCGTTGGGAGAAAGAAATGCGGTGACTCTCACGATTGTATCCTTTATACTTCTGAGGTGTTTTATTAACGGATCAAGTCCGGCTGGAAATCACGAATGAATCCCGGTGCCGATACTCGTCGCTGGTAGTAAACAACATTTCGGGTTGTAGCTGTATTTTCGGCTTCTTTTCCGCCGATGCTGTGGTATTTCGTCACGAACCCGCAAGGAACTTGACCATAAATCGACAGGAAAATTTGCGGTGGCAAAACATTCGCCATGACTTATGATGATTATACTCTACGATAAAAGAAATTATCAATACGGGGCGACACCGAAAATGAGGGAATTTATAACAATTCTTCCGCCCGATTCAGGCCGAAAACGTGCAAAAAACGCCGGGTGGTTCCATAGAGAAACGGGCGACCCAAATCGTTTGATTTTCCTACGATTTTCACCAAGTCCTGTTCCATCAACTGCCTAAGCATTTCGCCACACTGAACGCCGCGGATTTTTTCGATGGTTGCCCGCAAAACGGGCTGTTGATACGCGATGACGGCCAGGGTTTCCAGCGCCGGGGGGCTGAGGCGAATTTCCACCGGAATCTGGTGCAGTCGCGCCAGCCACGGAGCGAACACGGGGCGGGTCCGAAGCTGAAAACCGCCGGCGACCTCGTAAATCCGAAAAGCACCGGACTGCTCGTCGTACCGCGAGTTAAGCTGTTTGACCATGGCACGGACGCGGGTTCCTTCCGGGGCGTCGGCAAGCTGCGCAAGTCTTCTTCCGGGAACAGGTTCCTGCGAAAGAAACAGAACCGCCTCGATCCGCGACACCAGGTTGCCTGCTGCCGTGTCGGTCAAAATTTCCGGAAGGGAATCGGCGGACATGATATTTATGCGCAATGAAACGAAATGTATGCGGTAACGGCGATCACACATAAAAGTTTAACCCAAATCCCACCTTGGGACAACGGCAGTTTTAGAAAACGGCGTCCACGAATCGACAAATCTCCTCTTGTGACACTGCCGATCTTTTTGTATAAATGATTTTACCGCATCCTGTTGCGATTTCGGTGCATCGGGATGACCAATACTCTCTCCATATATATTTCCACATAACAAACACATTGATTTTCCTGCGAGGCTGAAATGTCGCGGAATTATTGCTCCCAGGGCGGCGGGTTCCCCGTCGTCCGGATGCGTCGGTTACGGTACAACAAACTCGTGCGCGAACTGGTCCAGGAATCGACCGTCACGCCGGACAAGCTGATTTATCCCCTGTTCGTGCGGCCCGGCAAGGGAATTCGCACGTCGATCGGTTCGATGCCCGGCGTGTTCCAGCTTTCAATCGACGAACTCGTCCGCGAGGTCGACTCGCTGAAAGACCTCGGGCTCGGCGGCGTGCTCCTGTTCGGCATTCCCGACGCGAAAGACGCCTGCGGCTCGGACGCGACCAGCGACGCCGGCATCATCGCGCAGGCCGTTCGGGCCGTCAAGGACACGGCGCAGGACAAACTGGCGGTCGTGACCGATCTCTGTTTTTGCGAATACACCGATCACGGGCATTGCGGCATTCTCGCCGACCATGCCGGGCACATCGACGTCGACAACGACGCGACGCTGAAAATCATCGCCGAGCAGGCCCTCGTGCATGCCCGGGCCGGGGCCGACCTGATCGCGCCGAGCGGCATGATCGACGGCATGATTGGTGCGATTCGCACGGCCTTTGATCGCAACCATTTCGAGCACGTACCGATTATGAGTTACGCGGCCAAATATGCGGGCGGATTTTACGGGCCGTTTCGTGAGGCGGCCGAGAGCACCCCGCAGTTCGGTGATCGCCGTTCGTACCAGATGGACCCCGCCGCGGCGGCGGAACAGGCCCTGCGCGAAGTCGAACTCGATCTGGTCGAAGGGGCCGACATCGTCATGGTCAAACCGGCGATGGTTTATCTCGACATCATGCGATTGGTGAAGGACCATTTCCCCAACGTGCCTTTGGCGGCGTACAACGTATCGGGCGAATACAGCATGGTCAAGGCCGCCGCCGAACGCGGCTGGATCGACGAAAGCCGCGTCGTCCGCGAAACCCTGACCGCGATTCGCCGCGCCGGCGCCAGCATCATCATCACGTATTGGGCCAGGGACATCGCGCTGAACGTCATTTGATGGGCGGAATATTGCGTTAAGTGACGAATATTCCGCAAAAACAACCGAATTTTGCTATTTCATTTATTTTGCTCCGGTAGTACAATGACCGCCTGAAATTCGTACTCCGCCCATCCTCAATTTGGGATGATCAGTGATCACAAAGCTGAAGAAATATGCAATTTGCTGAAATGCGGCATTGTTTTCATTGGCCATGGACAAGTGATCTTGGATCAGTTCACTACATCAAGTGCCGCACAAATCATGCTTTCAGTTGGTCGGCGCTCCCTATTAATGTCCAAGTCATAATTTAAAAGGAGTTTTCACGATGAGCCGATTGAAAAAATTTGTTTACCGGGTTATCGGTAAAAATAAGAAGCAACCCGTTGCTGAGAAACCGATAAGCCACGAGGAACAGGAAAAACTCAATCGCGATTTGGAAAGAAAAAAAAGACTGAAGGAAAATGGGATTGTGTTTTTATTGGATCAAAAGGTTAAAACCCGGGAGGGTTTGACTTTTCATCTCAAGGACGGCGCTGACGGAGGCACGGATATTGGAACCATCCTGGAAGTTTTTTGCACTCCCGATTACTATTTCAAAAATAACAAAAGCGATACGACGGTCGTTATTGACATGGGAATGAATGTCGGTATCGCTTCACTTTATTTTGCTTCCCGGGAAAACGTTGCAAAAGTATATTCATTTGAACCTTTTGCTCCAACCTACGGCAAGGCTTTGGAAAACATCAAATTGAATCCTGTTTTTGCCAAAAAAATCACGGCTTTCAATTTTGGGTTGGGTAAAGAGAATACAACACTCGAAATCCCCTACTGCACGGAAATTTCAGGAGAAATGTCCACAACGATCGACCGTTTGGGTTATGTGGAAGAATATCATGACAAAACGCGTGTCATGGAAAAGGTTGAAATCAAAAGTGCGGCGGAAACACTGTTACCAATTTTGAATTCCCTGACGACGGAATGCGTGGTATTGAAAATCGATACCGAAGGCGCCGAATTTGACATTCTGGAGTCATTGGATTCTTCTTCACTGCTGGAAAAAGTGGATTTCATCATGATGGAACACCATTATCGGTCACCAAGGATTCTGGAAGATATTCTTACAAAAAATAGTTTTGTAGTGATTTATCGCTACCCCTTCAATGAAAATGCGCAACTCGGACTGATGTATGCCGCGAATATTGGAAGACGAAAACAGGCGTGAAAATCAGACATTGTTGCCCAATTTCAGATATTTCACTCGTTTAGTTCATAGTTTATCGAAATCAATAACACCTTTGAAAGATGTCATGAGTTGTTGCGTTTCGTATCAAGGGTTTCGCAACGGTTTTATGTAAAGTACAGGAAAAAGGAGATCAAATGAGAATTCGTATTATACAAAAAATTATTGATCGCCTCAGGGGAAAGCAACAAGTTCAAGGTCCTCCCCTTGAGGAAACTTTGCATCATGCACTTATCGAAAAAATGATGTTATTAAGCAAGGCAAGATACAGCGGCGGCCAAAGATGGGAATTGGAATTGGAGGAACGCTACAAAAGCAAACTCTACCTTGAAAGATACGGCTATAAGGTTTTCTCGCAAAACGATGAAGACGGCATGATCGATGAAATTTTCAATCGCATCGGAACGACAAATAAAACCTTTATCGAATTCGGCGTCCAGGACGGTCTTGAATGCAATTCACACTTGCTGTTGACGATCGGTTGGAAAGGCTTGTGGATTGACGGAAGCGCAACGGATTGCAATAAAATCAAAAAGGCGTTCCGCACCTCGATTGACCGGCGAAAATTGACGATCCTCAATGAATTCATTACGAAAGACAATATCAATGCGTTGTTCGACAACGCCGGTTTTTCGGGCGAACTGGATTTTTTAAGCGTCGACATTGACGGCAACGATTGGCACGTTCTCAAATCCATCCTTGAAGGCAAGCAAGTCAACCCGAGGGTCATTTGCGTTGAATATAACTCCTTGCTGCCCCCGGCCCGCGACCCGAACGACGAATCGACGGATTGGATCATGGAGTACAAGGAAGATTGGCGATGGGTCTACGACGATTGCCAAGGCGCGTCATTATCCGCATATTATCGGTTATGCAAAAATCACGGATACCGTTTGGTCGGAACGTCCGTCATCGGGTCAAACGCGTTTTTTGTAAGAGAAGACCTGGTGGGAGATAAATTCGTCTCGGATGAAAACGGCGCATTGGCATTGTACAATCCGGGAAGATGGCATGCGTTGACGTATATGAAACCCCACCACAAAGGAGTCGTCAACCTGAATGAATCGATGGAAAACCGCATTAAAATTTATGAAGAGAATCAATGGTTATGATATTTTGCGGTGACGACAATCAACCGAGGTAGGAATTCGTGAACGCGGACTCGGATATCACCATATATATTATTTGATAAACAATAGAATTTCCATGCCGAAAAAAACCGATCGTAACGACAAGAATCCTGATTACTTAGAATCTCCATTTTTCAAGTGCATCGAAGAGCGAGTGGATCGCCTTGGAACAAAGTATCCCCACCGCCCCAAAAAAGCGCTTATGAGCCTGATTTTTTGGAGTTGTAAACAACTGCTCCACTCTCCCGCATCGCTTCTTTCTCCGGACGTCAAGCAAAGGCCATGGTGGCGCCGTTCGGTGAATCCGAAGGGGAATGCTCCGAGAATTCTTTTCTATTTAAAAGGCGGTGTCGGTGATGTCGTCATTTCTTCAACATTTTTGAAGGAATTTCATAAATTTATCGGGGGAACGCACAAGTTTACACTTTGTACCGATCAAAACAGCAAAATCACAGCGGACATTTTTCGTCAATGCCCCTGGGTTGAACAGATATACAACAGTCGCGAAATTCCCGATTACCGGGGATTTGACGCCGTTATTGCCTTTTGCACGGTTCCCCGTTTGATTCAACGGACGCCGAAGTCGAAGCAATGGACACAACTTGAAGAGTTGCTGAAGATTTACGAATCGTTCAAGGTAAGAACCAACCGGCTGTGCTCCCTTGATCCGGCGAATGTCCCGGTCATTGTCATGTACTTCCTCATGAACGGACATACGCGCCGCAGTCTTCCTGATATAGGACACAAATTGGGAATGACCGACGAAACGCGCCCCGTCATGGTTCTTGATGAAAACGCATTTGACGTTTTCCAAAGAACGGATTTGGCGAATCGAAGCTATGTCACGATTCAACGCGGGGTCGATGCGTCAAACAAGAGTAACAAAAGTACGCGAATGTGGCCTCAAGCGTACTATAACGAATTGATCAGGATGATACACGATGAATTTCCGTCGCTTGCCGTTGTTCAATTGGGAAGGGCGATCCCGGAATCGGATTTTGAGGGAGTTGACGTTGATTTGCGTGGCCGGACAAGTTTTGAGGAATTGAAGGTGTTGCTCAAACGATCCGCCCTGCATATTGACGGGGAATGCGGCATGGTTCATCTCACACATGCGCTGGGTGGGCGCTCCGCCGTCTTTTTCGGCCAAACCAATGTCGATTTCTGCGGATATCCCGAAAACATCAACGTCAAGGCGAAAGATGCCTGCCCTTTATGGTGCGAATGGGTCACGAACGACTGGCAGGCGCGATGCCTGCGGGGATTTGAAACGCCGCCGTGTATGGAACAGTTGACGCCGGAACTGTTTTTCGATGCCATTCGCGGACATTTGCACGCCGTCGCAAACGAGCAACCAATCACGTTGAGTGAAACGACCGAGTCGACGATTCCCTCCGGGACGACACTATTCATCGGTGATTTTCCCGATGACGCCGTCACGGAGCGGGTGCGACCGGAAAACAATGTCCTGCATTTTTCGATGAACCTGGCCGCCGATGCGGTCCGGGAGAAAAAAGCCCGTGGGGTTGACGCGGATTATGCCGACATCCTGAATATCCCGATGAAAAAAGAAAGCTGCGACGCCGTTTTTTGTTCGCAGTTGCAGCCGCTTTCGGCTCCGGCGCTGCGCGAGGTGACCCGCATCCTGAAAATTGGCGGTGTCTTGCAAACAAAAGATGGACGTTCTTATATAAAACAAAATTTTTAGCGCGATCCAATCGTTCCCAAAATGCAAAACCGACATGAACCGATGAACGCATTTTGTTGAAACTCAAAACTTTGAGGACGATCATTTATACGAACCGACCGGCGAGTTTGAACCCGCATCGACGGCAGGTCGCATCCGCGTCTTTCACCGTCGGGAACGCGACGTCGACCGTGTGCGTCCGGTAACCGTCGCGTTCGAACAACCGGGCGCCGCACGAAGCGCAGAACGTGGTCTGGTATTCCGCCAAACCAAGGTTGCCGAGATAAACGTGCCGCACGCCGCACGATTGCGCGACGGCTTTCGCGCGAAGCAGCGTTTCCGCGTCGGTCGGCGGCCGGTGCAGCAGTTTGTGCGCCGGGTGAAAGGCCGAAAAATGCAGCGGCACCTGATCGCCCAGTTCCGAAACGACCCAGTAGCACAGCTCTTTCAGTTCGTCGGGCGAATCGTTTTCACCGGGGATGACAAGGTTCGTGATTTCGAGCCAGACGCCGGTTTCCTTCGCGAGATAAATCAGCGTCTCCAATACCGGCTGAAGTCTTCCGTCGGCGATGTCCCGGTAAAACGAATCGCGGAACGACTTCAGGTCGACGTTCGCCGCGTCGATCGACTCGAAAAACCATTTCGCCGGTTCCGGGCGGATATACCCGTTCGTGACGGCAACGGTTTTGAGGCCCGATTTCCGGCATTCGCGGGCCGTATCGACGGCGTACTCAGCCCAGGTGATCGGCTCATTGTAGGTCAGCGACACGCTCGGGCAACCGAGTTGCCGCGCGGTTGCCGCGATTCCTTCCGGCGACGCCCGTTCGGTCAGCAAGCTCTGCGCACGACCGCGGCTCGTTTGCCAGTTCTGGCAGTGACGGCATCCGAGATTGCAGCCGATCGTCCCGAATGAAAGCGTCGACGAGCCGGGCAGAAAATGGTAAAGCGGCTTCTTTTCAATCGGGTCGACGCGAAAGCCGGTCGACAGCCCGTACAGCGCGGAAACGAGTCGCCCGCCGTGATTCTGCCGACCGAAACAGTAGCCGGCCCTGCCGTCGGCAATGCGACACGGCCGCGGACAAAGCTCGCACACGATGGTCTTGTCCGACGCCGCGATTGCCGGGGCGGCATCCTGTGATTCCACATGCCACCATTGCGCCGGATGCGGTTTCATGTCGGGAGAGGACCACCATTTTTGTTGGTTATGGGACATGTTCGGCAGTTCGTTGAAACGCCAGTTTGCAATAACTTGGCGCAACAAATTGTTTTCATTGGTTTTACATGGCGTTTTGTTTTACCATACTCAAACTGTAAACGCAATAAAGCGATAAAATTTATCCATTGATATTAATTCCCATGCTCACTCACCGGGGACGAGCCCGCTTTTAAGTTTCGTGCGATCGCTTTGTCCTTTTTCCCGTCGGTCAACGACGCAACCGTGTCGTCGAACAATAGACCGCGCAGTACCGATTGCATCCGTTCCACATCTGGTAATCGAAGCGCGTCGCGTCCTTGTTCACGTTTTTTCTACCGCTGATCGAAGCGATGCCAATCACCAGCCGCCAAAAATGCGCAAAATGCACACAACCCATCTTTTTGCGGATTTGTTTGAAAAATCGCTTGCCAAAGGGGATGAAATCGGTGTATTGTAAACATCGGATATTGCGTTCGGTTTGGATTCCCGTTGTGGGTAATTTTTTTGCGTCCAAATCATAACCCAATATCCTTTTTTTATGCAAGATCGGTTTTTATTACGACTTTTCGTTTACAGTTTGAGTACCATAAAATGTGGAATACGGAAGTTTCACACAGTATTTTACGGCATATTTCACAGCGTGAAAAAGTGCCATCCTGAATCTTTGCGTCAATCTATTCACGATTGACTTGCTCATTCGCCGGAACATCGCGTTTAACGTCCCAACGTTGGCGTAGTCGCACGGAGTCCAAGCCGAAATATGAACCAAGCGATTCGCCGCGTTTGCCGATACATTCGAATCGCAGCGTGTGTTTACCCGACGGGAGGGCGTGACTGCCGAGGTTGATTTCACGGGTTTTCAGTTCCTCGCTGTAAAAATCAACGATATTCGATGCGGCTTTGAAAACCTCTTTTACGTCTTTTCCATCGAGATAAATGCGGTAAATCCCGTAATCGTTCGCCATCGTCGTGCGAAGCGTCAACTGGCGATACTCCTCTTTCGCGACGTTGAAATCGACCTCGAACCATGCCCCGCCCCCGAAATCGGCGACTTTGTTGTTGCGGACGAAGATTTGACCATCACCTGTCCAGTCATAACCTTTTTGGAGCGATGCCTGCATGTCGTTGCCGCTTCGGAACGAGTCAATCATGTCTTTGCCTTCGATTACGAGGTCGAGATTCGGGAGCTTTCGCTCTTTCGCACTTGGCAATTTTCCAGTGAAGCGTTTCGGTTGACCGACCTGATACCAGAACGCGACGGTAGCAAAATCGTCATTTCGCTCGACGTGGCCGGGATGAACGCCTTCTTTGAGTTCGTCCTCCGAAATCCAGCCGGTGTCCTCGATTTCAAAGCGGAGCGATTTTTCAAAATGAATCGGCTCGACGATGTGCCAGCGGTAAATCGTGGTTTTCCAACCGACCATGCCCCACTCACCTTCGAGGATCGAAACGCCGAAATACGGATAGGTGCCGGTGCCCATCCCCCAGGCGTTGAGCGCGTAATCTTCTGTGCCGGTACCCTGGATCGTCGGTTTGACGTCACCGTCGACGTAGAATTTTTCGTCCCCCTCGCCGAACCATTCCGGACTTCGGGCCCGACCGCTCAGCACCGTACCGACATAATGCCCTTTGCCTTCCGCGTCGAGAATCAGGTAATCACGCCCCGATTGGGTCGGAAATTCCTGACGGTATTGGGCACAAAAATACGGCGTGTCCGCGGAAAGCGAATCTTCCAGCACGTAATCGACCTGAAAATAAAACGAGCCGGACATCTTCTCGCCCTGGTTCTCGACTTCGATCCGTGCGGACTTGTGAAACGGCATGACCCAGAAACAATTGTAGGCGTCGCCCCCTTCGACCATGATCGGCATGGAATTGATTTCCGCCCGCTGTCCGAATCCGGCGGCGAAAAAATCACCGAACGGCGACTCGACCGCCGGTTCTTCGGCCCCGTCCCAATACATGCGGAGCACCAATTCGCTGTGATCGGCTTTACCTTCCCTACCGAGCCAGTCAGGGCGCGGATCGGGAAACGTGATCCACATGTGCCGGATGGCGCCGGCCCCCTGGATGTCGGCGAGAACGAGCGTTTCACCCGGACGAATGTTCCGCTGGTCGGCGTTGCTGGAACGGTTCGGATTGGCCGAACTGGAGCGGCGGGATTGCCCTGTCTGTTTCTTGGCCAGCGATCCCAGCGGACCTTGCTGAAAACTTGGTTGTGCCAAAAGATTCGTAGGGAGAGAAACCGCAACAATCAATAAAATCGCCGAAAATAATCGCTGGTTCATGGAAGGGCCTTTCGTTTAAAAAAGGATATGACAGTATTTAAATTATTGTTTCATGAAAACACAAGGAGATTGTACATCTGCACTTTCCAAGAAAATATCCAAACATTAAACGATATGAATTGATCTTTCCAAAAGACCGGCTCTCGGTGTATATGGTTGTTTGTCACAACCGACCGTAACCCGTGGAGCTGATCATGAAGATCACCAAATCGCGAAAGGAATCCGTTTCGATTTTTCACGCCATCGCCCTGAGTCTTGCCGACAAGCTGCCGCCGAAGATCAAACCGTTTTTCCTTTCGCTGCTCGGGGCGTTGCTCTCGGTGGCGCGTCGACACACCGTCACGGCATGGCTGCAAGCCGCTCAGATCGAAGACGATTTTCGTCAAGCCCCGTCTCCAGTAATACTGTACCACATGCCGAACGTCGGACGCAAGAGCCAAAAACTTTTCAATGCGATGATGGAGGAAATATTGAACTCAAAGTGTAAAAGAAAACTGTTTTTTGCCACGGAAGTCACGGAAACGCACGGAAGAACACAAGAAACATGCAGAATCGCAGCTTGATGTTTTTTGTGAATTCTCCTTCGCAATTTTTCCGTGAATTTCTGTGGCTAAACAATGACTGATTTACAGTTTGAGTATTGAAAAAACTCGGTCACGTCATCGCGACGGCAAAGTTGGTCCGGATCGTATTGGACGACTCGCCGACGAAACGTTACGGTCGCAAGATCGAGGGAGCAGATTATCATCACAATCCGACACCGGGTCGCACGAACGCAAAAACCTGCTTCGGTCATTCGTGGGTGGTGGAGGTGTTGGTCGTGACGCATCCGGCGTTGGGCGAAATTTCGTTTCCGATTGCCGCCGAACTCTACCTGCGACAAAAGGAAATCGACAAGTTGCATGAAGATCGTCGTAACTTTTTGCGTCATGGCATCTTGGCAAACGAATTTAACGCGGCTCTGAACGGAACGTTCATCCCGAAAAAAATAACTCAAGTCCTCGAAAGGCTGCTAAAATTGTCGACTTAAGTTGGGAAAGTACAGTTGATACAGTAGAAATGAAAACCTAACAGACATCGCCCTGAAGGAAGGGATTGTAGCGCAACTCACGTTCGACGGTGGTTTTGGGGCCGTGTCCCGGGTATAAAATCGTGTCGAGCGGCTGTTTCAGAATTTTGTCACGAATGCCGTCGATCAAATCGTTGTAATTCCCGTCGGGAAAATCATAGCGCCCGATACTGTTCAGAAAAATGACATCGCCGACGAAAATCACGCTGCCGTCGTCGCCCGCAATGCGGTAAATCATGTGGCCGCGGCTGTGGCCGGGCACGTGCAGAGCCTCAATGGGAATGTCGGCAATCGTCATTTTGTCGCCGTCGTTCAAGGTGACGTCCGCGGGCGGGGTGATGACAGGTACGCCGAATGACGCGGAAAGATTCCCATTCGGGTCGACCAGTTTCGTTTCGTCATCCTTGCCGACGTAAATCTTGCAATTCGGCCATTCTTCTTTGACATCCCCGTTTCCAGCGATATGGTCCAAATGGCCGTGCGTGACCAAAATGGCGACGGGATTCAGGTTTTCCCGCTGGATCAGGCGGATGATTTTATCGACATCGAAACCGGCGTCGACGATGAAACAGTCGCTTGATCCGTTAAAATGTACAATATACGCGTTTTGTCCAAATGAAGGGGATTCAAGCAATTCGATATGCAAATCGGAAATAACCACGAAATTGGTCTCCCTGGATCATGAAATATACGTTAGAATGCACATTCCCGGTAAAAGATACCACGCAAAAACAGACTTGGCGTCATGCCAATGTCAGAAATGGCGGATATCCTCAACAGATCGTTGTTTTTGCCAGGACTGAAAAAACGTCAATGTATTAGCGTTGCCAATGTTTCGTTGATTTTCGACGAAAGTCAAAGTCGATATAAATACTAAAGGTGCAAATCTGGAAACGACTCCGAAGGATCGGACGTAAATAAGTAAAGGGGCAAAACCATGATGACTTTCCCAACCTTTTTCCATTGTAGACGAAATATCCGCATGAAGCAACGGCTTGCGTGTCACGCGATTATAACCCTGATCGTGCTTTTGACGCTGATGGTCGCGCCGGTCATGGCGCAATACGCGACCGGCACGGCGCCGCAATTTGCCGCTCCACAACAAGGTTACGCCGCCCCGCAACCGGCGGTTCCCCAGCAGCCGTACGCGCCGCCGCAACAAAATCCCCAGCAATATCAGCCGCCGCAGGTTCAGACGCAATACGCCCAGCAATCTCAAATCCCCCAGCAGCCGGTCCAGCAACCGTATGCCCCGCAAGCCGCGCCGGGACAGGGACAATATCCGCAGCAGGGACAGAATTACGTGAACGCTCCGGCGCAACAGGCTTACGCGGCCGCAGCGCCGAGCATCACGCCGCCCGCCCGGCCGGCCTTGACCGGCGCCGCGGCGAAAAATCCGAACCACCCGCTCGTGCCGATCATCGAATGGGCCAAGGCGGAACGGCCGCGAGTCCAGGCGATCAAGGATTTCACCTTCACGCTGATCAAACAGGAAAGCGTCAACGGCAAAATGTACGATCCCTGCGCGTTCGACATGAAAATCCGCAACGAACCGTTCAGCGTTTACCTGAAATACCGCCAGCCGGTCAAGAAGGCCGGCACCGAGGCCATTTTCGTCAAAGGCCAGAACAAGGATAAAATCCAGGCCAAGGGCGTCGGCGCACTCGCCATCATCGGGACGACTTCATTGTCCCCGGACAGCCGCTTCGCCATGGAAGGGAACAAGTACCCCATCACCGAAGTCGGAATCACGCGGTTGGTCGACCTTTTTATCGAAGTCGGCGAAAATGACATCCTCAACAACTACGAATGCACGGTCCAGTATTACGAAAACGCCAAGGTCGGGCCGCGAACCTGTACGTGCATCCAGGTTATCCACCCGAAACCGACGCCCGGCAAGTTTCCCTTCCACATTGCTAAAATCTTCATCGATGACGAACTGCAACTGCCGATCAGATACGAATCCTACGACTGGCCGAAATCGGAAGGCGAAGAGCCCATGCTTCTCGAAGCCTACATTTACAGCGACCTGAAGATCAACGTCGGACTGACCGATATCGATTTCGATACGAAAAACCCGACTTACAGGTTTTAATGGAGGAGCTGCTTGGAAAAACAAAAACGGTCAGAAAAATACCATAAATGATAGATGGACAAAAGGGGTTTTTGCATCTCACAACCAGGTGCAAAAACCTCTCTCTATTTATTGTCAGGATCAAACTCCACCTGAATTCATACATTATTCATAATAACGGGAAATCGAAGAACGGCTAAAAATTCTCAAAAAACAATATTTATAAGTGACAATTATTATCACTTTTGTCGTTATTGAAAAATGTTGTTTTTTTTCTTCACTTTTTCTTATCGGCTCTTTTATTGCTAGAAAATTTGTGTAAAATATCCGAAGCTATATCAGACGAAAAATCATTTTTTTCGTTTACATTTTCGACGGGAAAAACATTGAGGTACACCATGAAACACAAAACACTAGGAATTTCGTTAGCAACAACTCTCATGATGGCAGCCGCAAGCGTCACGGCATTTGCCGATCTGGACGCAGCTTCGGTTGTCAGCAGTTTCAACGGCATGAACGGCACGGGACAGGGTTATCGCTTCACGTATAGAGCGGACGGCAGTCTTGTCTATGTTACAGCGCAAGACGGTGGGTATGCCCGCGCGGATACCTCGGCATACGTCGGCGGCACTTACGGATCGAATTATTTCACCACCTTTTGCGTTGAACCGACTGTGTCGATCACCAATCCTGCCATGGGCAAGCTGAACTACAACGCCTCAAACGGCGAGACCAGAAACAGTTCGGGCGTTGCTTTGACATTTGGGGCGGCCTACCTGTACAAGCAGTATGCCACCGGCGCTATCTCCGTCACAAGCGCAACTTCAGGCGCTTTTACAGCGGCTCTTCAGGTGCTGATGGGAACCCAGACGCTTACCAACTGGCTCGGCAACACCTTTTTGTCCGGACTTCAGGCTGCCAACTCCGATAAATCCTATTGGACAAAGATCTATGACACTCGGAAAGAGTATAGCGAAATCGGACAATACAGCGTTTTCGTCATGCAGGTGACCAATGTCAATGGTGGCGGCGATTATCAGGACTTCCTCTACATCGCCAAAACGTCGGGTGGGTCCTCCGTGGTTCCGGAACCGGCTTCAATCCTGCTCTGGTCGCTTGGCGGACTCGGTCTTGCCGGCTCTTGGGCTCGCAAACGTCGCATGAAGAAACTTGCCCTTTCGTAATAAATATGCGATACGCATTTGATCTATTAAAGATCGGGAGATTGACCATCGCCCGGTCTTTTTTCTGCGCGCTGTTGACGTTTGACGTTTTCTCTGTTCAAATCAAACACTTATCACGATTACAACGTCAATACCCGTTTCACGCCAAACCATGCTCCATTTCGACCGCCTGCAATTGAAATTTCCCGTCATTCAGGCGGCTTTGAGCGGTTATTCCGATGCCCCCATGCGAAAAATCTCCCGGCTGTACGGAGCCGGATTCACCCTGTGCGAAGTTTTTCTCGACCAGTTCGTGGTCCATGTTTCACAGGGAAAAAAATCGCGTTTCTACCTGTCCTTGGACGAAGACGACCATCCGACCGGCGCCCAGTTGATGGGGAGCGACCCGGAAATGTTCGTTTCCGCCGCCAAACGTCTGGTTGAGTTCGGCTTCGACCTGATCGATCTGAATTTCGCCTGTCCCGTCAAAAAAGTGCTGGGGCGGTCCCGCGGGGGATACCTCATGACCGATCCGCCAAAGGCCCTCGAAATCGTCGACCGGGTTCGCGAATCCATTCCCGAAAACATTCCGCTGACCATCAAGCTGCGCAAAGGTTTTGACGATTCCCCGAGAAGCGAAGATCGTTTCTTTGAACTCCTCGACGGCGCGTTCGATCGGGGAGCGGCAGCCGTGACGGTACACGGTCGCACGGTATTGCAGCGATATGCCGGCCTGAGCGATTGGGAGTTCATCGGTCGGGTCAAACGCCATGCCGGTTCCAAGGTGATCCTCGGCAGCGGCGACCTGTTTGACGCCGAAACGGTCGTCCGCCGCATGAGAGAAACCGGCGTTGACGGCGTCGCATTGGCCCGTGGCGCAATCGGCAATCCCTGGCTATTTCAACAGGTTCGCGCAGCGCTGGCCGGCAAACCCGTCCCGCCGCCTTCGCTTGCCGAACAAGACGCCGTCATCCTGCAACATTATAACCTTTCGGAAACCTTGTACGGGGCACATCGTTCAGCATCCGACATGCGGAAGTTCGGCGTGTATTACGCAAAACATCACCCGCAGGAAACTTCCGTTCGCGACGCATTCGTTCGGGCGAAAAACCGCGACGACTGGCTCCAGGTACTCCGGACATGGTACCGCGATGACGTTACGGAAGAAAAAGATTAAGCCCGGTGACTCCAGTACGTGCAAAAACTTCTTACGTCCGGGACACGGATTTCGGCAATCCCATGGCCACTTCGTCGAGTTTGGCGAGCAGCGCGGCGACGACCTTGCGGCTGTCGACCTTGTCCATTCGGGCGCGATAGCCGAGCAGGATGCGGTGATTCAAAACCGCCGGTGCGACCGTCCGCACGTCTTCGAATCCGGCCGACGGCCTGCCGCCGAGCAGGGCCGCGGTCCGGGCCGCTTCGGCGATGGCGATGGCCGCACGGGGGGACGCGCCGAAATTGACGTATTCGTTGACCTCGGACACGGCCTCAACCGAACCGGGATGCGTCGCGGCGACGAGTCGCCCGATGTAAGTCGCGACGGCCTGCGGGAGAAAAACCCGGTCGAGCGCCCGAAACGTTTCGTCGAGCATTTCCTGCGTGATGCGGTATTCGCCCTGCGGCGGCGTGCCGTGCCGGCGCGTCGTGATGATTCGCTCCAGCACTTCCGCTGTGGGCGGTTCAACAAACAACTTGAACAAAAAGCGGTCGAGCTGCGCCTCAGGCAGCGGGTAGGTGCCTTCCAGTTCAATCGGGTTTTGCGAGGCGAGCACGAAAAACGGCCGGGGCAGCGGTCGCGTCTGTCCCAACAGGGTGACGCAATGTTCCTGCATCGCTTCGAGCAGCGCCGATTGCGTTTTCGGCGAAGCGCGGTTGATTTCGTCGGCGAGCAGGATGTTGGTGAACACCGGGCCCGGCTGAAAGACCATTTCGCGATGCCCCGCCCCGGTTTCCTGCAGGATGTTCGTACCGAGGATGTCGCCCGGCATGAGGTCGGGCGTGAACTGCACACGGCTGAATTGCAGGTTGAGCAGTTCGCCCAGCGTTTTGATGAGTGCCGTTTTGCCGACGCCGGGCACGCCTTCGAGCAGGACATGCCCCCGGCTGAGGATGCCGATGATCACCATTTTGTGCAATTCGGGCCGACCGAGCAATATGCGGTCGAGTTCGGCCAGCAGGGCTTCGAATCTTGCGGCGATCGGCTTGATTTCTTCGGGACGCATCAGGGTGGGGGCGGTGTCGGTCATGGGCAATCTCATCCCTCGGTTGTCTTGGATTCGGCACGGTCGAAAAAACCGATTATATCAAAGTCGCAATTACATGTCAAAGAATATGAATGATTTCGCCAGAAGAACCGGATGAAACGTCCGATCCCGGGCCGTGATGGGCATGGTATTCATCACGCGTAGGAAATCGGGTCGTTGACGCCGGCTTCCCGGAAGCCTTTCAAACGCAAGAGACACGATTCGCAGTGGCCGCAGCTTTTCCCGTCGACAGTCGGCGAATAACAGGTATGCGTCAATGAAAAATCGACGCCGAGCGAAAGCCCCAGCTCGACGATTTCCTTTTTTCCCAGCGTCATGAGCGGGGCGTGAAAGCGGAGACGCATCGTTCCTTCGACGCCGGCTTTCGTAGCCAGGTCGGCCATTTTCGCGAACGCGTCGAGATATTCCGGCCGGCAGTCGGGGTAACCGCTGTACTCGGCGGCGTTGACGCCGAGCAGGATGTGTTCCGCCGTGATCGTTTCCGCATAGGCCAGCGCCAGCGAAAGGAACACCGTGTTGCGTGCCGGCACGTAGGTGTTGGGAATCTCCCGCCCGATCGTTTCGAGCGGAACGTCATGCCGCACTTCGAGATGACTTGCCGTCAAGGAACTGCCGCCGAAGGCCGACAGATCGACGTCGAGAAAGGCGTGCCTCGAAACCCCCAGGAATTCGCCGACACGTCGGGCGGCGTCCAGTTCGCAACTATGCCGCTGGTTGTAGTTGATCGTCAATGCGAAAAGTTCGAAACCCTGCGCACGCCCCCACGCGGCGGCGGTCGTCGAATCCAAACCGCCTGAAAGCAACACGACGGCACGTTCCCGGGACATGATATTTTTGCTCCTGCTTGATGTGCAACTGAATTTATCGCGGCGTAATTTCCCAGGCGAACACGCCCTCGGCGGGAATCTCGATTTCGCGCTGCAATGCGTCGATATCGAGTTCCTTTTCAACGCCGTCGAGGCCGTATTGCCGGAGAATCAGCGTGTCGAAAGTCTCCGGATCAATGCCCAGCTCGGCCAGGTCGACGCGAATCCGCGTCACGAGCGGGGCGTCCGACGTGTTGGCGAACAGCAGCACCGCCGATTTTGTTTTGCCGCCGGGCGCGATTTTCCAACAGCCCGTTCGAAGTGCCGGGGCCGTGATCAGCGGCGAATCGTAATAATTCCAATCGGCGGTCACCGTCGGCATGTCGACGGGCAGTTCCGGCGGGCGGCACATTTCGCCGCGGTAAAAATAATGTCGCAACTGGTAACGCAGGCGGACGACCTTTCGCTGGAACGGAAACTTGTCCGTTTCATCGACGATCGTCGGCACGAACCAGCCGATCTGTTCGCCGAAACACAGGGCTTCGGCCGATTTCATCCGGCACGCAAGCGGTTCGTTCGTCACGACCATGCGCGGTTCGGTGCGTTCGGCGTAGGTTTTGCCCGCGCGATAATCGCGACCGATCATCTGGATCGCACCGCCGTACACCGCCGCGAAGGCCGGCACCTGATTTTCAACCTGGTGATGCCAGGTCAGGAGTCCGTCGACCAGGCCGAGGCTGGTTTCGCCGGTGCATTCGGTGGTGATCGCCCGATCGGCGAGCGCGTCCGGGTTTTCCCGCAGGCGTTGTCGGACCGTTTCGCAGAAAGGATGATCGTTGACTTCCCGCCGCAGGTCGGCGCGAATCGTTTCGAGCATTTTGCGATAACCGTCGCCCCACCAATGTCCGCCGCCGAGCGGGTGACCGTGCGCCGGATCGAAGCACAATTCGGGAATCGCGGCCGCAATCTGGTCGATGTAAACGGCCTTGACGCCGTATTCGTTGGTCAATCGTAGCGTGTTTTCGCGTACTTTTCGCTGCCACACGTCGGTCGCCGGGCACATGTGGGCCAGCCGGACGTCGCTGCCGTCGGATTCCTTGCTGCCATAGGAATGCAGGAGGGCTTCCCCGGTTCGCGTTTTGACGGCGCCGACCAAACCCTCTTTCGTGAAAAGCCAGTCCTCCAGCCCGCGATCTCGCGAATCCCACAGCAGCCCGTTCGTGTAGGGCATGATGAAAATGTCGTTTTCCGCCTGCATTTCGGCCACCGAAGCCCCGAATCCCTCGCGCGGGAAGAAGTGAGGATAATCGTTGTCGTAAGGGTTCTTGTGCCAATAGTACCAGTGCACCGCGGCGGGAACGCCGAAAGCGTCACGCATTTTTTTCATCGCCGGAATCATCTCGTCGGGATCGACCCGGTACATGGCCCAGAGGCATTGCTCCTTGAACCATTGCGGGGAATCGGTCCGGCCGTTTTCCCCCATCCTGTCGCGGGGATACCAGTTCGCTTCGCGCCGGACCCAATCGCGGTAAATCATCGCGCCGTCGTACCAGTCGTTGCGGACGACCCGCAGCACGGCCTTGCCGCCGACGGCCAGTTCGTTGCCGGGTAGGCCCATGTTTTCGGCTTGGATTTCAGCCCAAAAACTGACGGTGTTCGGCCATTGTTCCTGTTCGTCCCGCGGTTTGGCCATGCACGCGATTTCCTTGCGAGAACCGTCGCGGTCGTGAATCCCGAGATACAGCCCGATGTTTTCGCGGTCGCGGAAACCCGTTTCCGGCGTTTTTTCCCGCCAGACGACGAACCACGGCATGGAAACGTCATAACCGGGATAGCCGCGCAGCAAATTGAACTGGCCGGCGCAGGGATCGGTGACGACAAGTCCGGAACGAAGCGGGTAAAAGAGCTTCGTGTCCGCCCCGAAATTGCGAACCGCCAATTGCCCGAGCCGCATCGACAGGATCGAAATGCGGTCGGACCCCGATTTGGCCGATTGTGAAATTTCGATGCCGTCGGCGTCGGGGCTCGCGGTGATTTGCATTGCGGCGGACAGGTTTTCGGCGCCGGGAATATTTTTCGCGCCCGACCAGGTGACGTGCAACGTTTCGCCGCTTCGCTTCAGGGTCACTTTTTCCCACGACGCATCGGACAGCGCATAATGTGGCGCATCGGGCGAAGCGGGTTCGCAAACGATCAGCGAAAACAAAGGCCGGCTCGGCAATTCGCAAAAGCGGAAACCGCTGGCCTTGTCGACGAGCGAAACGAGCCGGAAGCCTTCGCCGGACGGCGCGACCGTTTTTTCGACCGTCATGATCAGGTCGCGGCTTTCAAGCGTGACGGCTTCCCCTGATTCTGCACGGACACACAATGGAACCGCAATCAAAAATAATAATGCCAAACACAAGATGACGGGCAATCGCAAGTTTTTTGTCATTTTAAAAATTCCATCACGATTTTTATGGCTTTCAATTTGTCGGAGCGAATTCGGTTCAAAAGGGGAAACGTTCGTCGAGCGGCGAATCGGACAACTCGACGAGAAATCGTGAAACGCGATCAACGATGACCGAAAGCACGCGTTCACCTTTTTCGGTCGAAGCCTTGTGCGGGTTTCCGGCCCCGGAGTTGGTGGTCAGCAGGTGCCAGGCTCGCGTGACGCCGATCCAGCCGCGGTTGACGGCCTCGAATCGCGTCGGAGTTTTGGCGCCCTCGTCGGCGAGCAGTTTTCCTTTTTCGTTCCGTGCCACGAGTTCGGGGAACAGGACCATCGCGATCGACGTTTCCATCTCCCCGGCGTGGTCGTCCGGCTCCTCGAAAATTTCCTTGTAAACGTCGTTGAACAGTCGGAACCAGTCGCAGAGGAACAGGTTCGCTTCGGTTTTGCCGAACATTTCGCGGAGATAGCCCTTGAACTCGTTGCCGCCGTGACTGTTGAGCAGCACGATTTTTTTGATTCCCCGGTGGCACAGCGACTCGACCAGATCGGTGACGAGCCGGTACATCGTCGAGGGGTTGACGTTCATTGAAAAAGGAAATTCCCGTTGGTTCGTATCCGTCCCGTAAGGGATCGTCGGCAGCAGCATGACTTTGGCCCCTTGCTGCCAGGCGTTTTCGCAAATTCGCTCGCCGATGTATGTGCCCATGAGGGAATCGGTGCCGTAAGGCAGGTGCAGGTTGTGCGGCTCGGTCGCGCCGATGGGCAGCACGGCCACTTCGTAATGGAGCGACTTGACCGTCGCGTAAGTTGTCTTTTCGAGATTCCAGGGTTGTGGCATGGCAAAAATATTTCAGGTTAAAAATCCAGTAAAATTTGCGGACGAAATGATCACGTATCCTTCTGTTCCTGCGCGGCGGCGTTGCGGACGATGAAGAAAAGGACCGTCCCAAGAAACGAGGCCCCGATCAACATCAAAAAGACCGCATTCCAATCGTAATGATCCGAAATTCGACCGACGCCCCAGCCGGTGACGATGACGCTCGCATAAGAAAACAAAGCACCGAGACCGATCGCGCCGGAAGCGACTTTTTTCGTGGCCAGGTTCGCGATGATGGCCCCGGTCAGGCATTGCGGACCGTAAATGAAAAAACCGATTGCGGCGAGAAAGAGGGTGTTGGCCCAAATGGAAGTGAAATTGACCCACCAGAACAGCGTCAAGGTGAGCGTACAGCCGACCATGTAAAGAAAACAGACTTTGGCGCCACGTCCCTTGAATGCCCGGTCCATCAGCCAGCCGCTGGCCAACATGCCGACGACGCCGGTCAGTTCATAGGCACAACTGATCAAACCGGCGTGATGCACTTCGATATGCTTTGCCTCTTTCAGAAACAGGGGGGCCCAATCGAGGATCGTAAACCGTACCATGTAAATGAAAAAATTCGACAGGCAGACGAGCCAGATAAGCGGGTTCGAAAACACGTTGTCATAGAGTTGTTTGCCCCATGATTCCGTTTCGGCATTCGCATCTTCCTTGTCGGGAGCGTTGTCGTTCGATTGCGCCGGTTGCCCGATTCCCTTCTTTTGTGCGTCGTATTTCTCAATCGACGGAAGGCCCATCGTTTCGGGTGAATCCCGCAGGCGTTCGAAGAGCCAAAAGGTTCCGATCACCGCGAGCAGGCCCGGGATATAAAAACAATAACGCCAATCACTATACATATAGAGTATGCCGGCGTTAAGCAGAAAGACCAATCCTGCACCGATCGAGTGCGAGGTGTTCCAGATCGCCATGGTGAAGCCGCGCTCCTCGGTCGAATACCAGTGCGTCAGGCTTTTGGCGCAAGGCGGAAAGCCCATGCCCTGGAACCACGCGTTGATGAGCCAGAAGACTCCCATGGTCCAGACAACGCTGCTCATGCCGAATCCGAAATTGGCGATCGCGCAAATCAACAATCCGGCGGCCATGAAATAACGGGGATTGGCCCGGTCGGCCAGCACGCCGTTCGCGAATTTCGAGATGCCGTAGAGCAATCCGTGCGCGGTAAGAAACAGGCCGAGTTCCTCCTTGCCGATGCCGAGCTCCTCTTTCATGCCCGGCATCGCCATCGAAAGATTTTTCCGGACGAAATAAAAGAGCGTGTACCCGACCATCGTCGAGTACATGATCCGGATACGCCAGTATTCGTAGGATTTCATAGCCTGTTTCATCGATCGATTAATCCGTAAAACGTTCCCAGGGAATATTGACGAGTTGACCTTCACTGATGATTTCGCCCATGTGTTGCAGGAGCGGGAACTGCGTCATGTCGAGAATGCCGCGTTGCGACATCTTTCGGACGGCCCGGTACATTCGTTCGGTGATGACCGTCGATTCCATGGTGACACCTTCGAACTGTTTCATCGCTTCCGGGAAGGAAGAACCGCGTCCGAGCATCGTGCCGATGAGCCGCGTCCGACCGCTGAACACCGTGACGTACAAATCGCCGATGCCGACGTCAAGGCTTTCGTCCGACTCGGCGAGGAATCGCAACAGGCGGTGCATTTCCTTCGTCGATTGACCGAAGACGGCGGCCTGCGAATTGTAATGCGGTTTGGAATCGACGCCGTTGACCTGCTCATTGTAACCGACCGCGATGGTAACGCCCATGGCGTAGGCGTTTTTGAGCGCGACGGCGCTTTCGACCCCCATGACGTCGGTCGTGGTCTTGATATGGTAATACGGCGTTTGCATCAGTTCGCGAATGCGGTTGAGAACCTCAAGATCGTCACCGCAATAACTGACCACGGTGGGATCGTGCGCGACGAGTTCGTAACTGGTGCAGGCGCCGCCGACGGCGTTCAGGCAACGTTTTTTCGGCGACATCTTCCGCTTCCAGTATTCGGGATAGCAAATCAGCTCGCCGTCTTCCAGGTCGATCAAGCCTTTCGTCACGGAAAGAATGGGCATGTTCTCCGGCACCAACGGCAACACGGTTTCCGCGAACCAATCGACCCCGAAACTGCTGACGCCGCAAATGAGCAAGTCGGCACCGTCGATGACCCGCTGCAATTGTTCGATCTGGTAATATTCGACACCGGGCGGAAAGTCTTTTTCAAGCTTCGGGTGTCGTCCCGTTTTTTTCGAAGTTTCAATGATCTCCCGGTCGAGATGTGTGCCCGTCAGGCGGACTGTGTGCCCGTTTTCTCCCGCCGGAAAGGCCAACGCTGATCCCATCATTCCCGCCCCGACAATTGTAATTACGGCCATTGTGTTATTTTCTCCTGATACTATGGATACGGTGTCCGCTCAAAAAGTTATACCGAAAGCGTTTGAAAATTCCCGATTTCAGATTTCATTCGCGATGAGATGTTCGAACGACTGGCGTTTACGAATCAACCGGGCCTCGCCCCGGTCGATGAGCACTTCGGCGGCGAGCGGTTTCGAGTTGTAGTTCGACCCCATCGCCGAACCGTAGGCCCCGGCGATTTCAATCGCGAGATAATCGCCGACTTGCGCAATCGGCAGTTTGCGCCGCGCGACGAAACCGCCTTCCTCCTGCGTAAAAATGTCGCCCGACTCGCAAAGCGGGCCGCCGACGATCACGTCCCGTTCCGGCAGGTCGTGCGAACCGTTCGCCGACGGTCCGTCGTCTTTCGGCTGACACGGCACGACGGAAATCGGGTGATGCGCCCCGTACATGATCGGCCGCGCGAGATTGTTGAATCCGGCGTCGAGCAGGTAAAACGTGTTTTCGCCCTGTCGCTTGACGGCGCGAATTTCGGCCAGCAGCAGGCAGCTTTCGGCGACGAGATAGCGGCCCGGCTCCGTTTCGAGCGTCACACGATGCCCGAACCGTTCTTCGAGCCGCTTGCGCGACGCGTCCCAAAGCGAAAAATACTCGTCGAGGTCGGCGTAGGATTGTTCCGCGTGATACGGCACGGGAAGCCCGCCGCCGGTGCTGATGTTGACGACCGTCGGCCCGACCCGGAGGGCGAATTGTTCCATCACCCCGCAACATTGGGCCAAGTGCGCCAGGTCGGTGCCCGAACCGATGTGCATGTGCAACCCCGAGACGGTCAAACCGAACTGTCCGGCCAGCGCGAGACATTCCTCAAGTTGTTCGTGCCAGATGCCGTGCTTCGATTGCGGACCGCCCGTGTTGGTTTTCTGGCTGTGCCCATGCCCGAACCCGGGATTGATGCGCAGCGTGATTCCGCGGCGGTTCCCGGCGTATTTCGAATTTTGCAACGATTCGCCGTACTGCCGAATCATATCCGCCGAACCGCAGTTGACGTGCACGTTTTTTTCGAGCACCAGTTCGAGCGAATCGCGGTCGAAAATGTCGGCCGTGTAAACGACCGGCGTCGGCGAATCCGGCGCTGCTCCGTCGATGGCGTAACCGGCGGTCATCGCCCGGCGAAGCTCGTTCGCGCTGACCGAATCGACCAGCACGCCCTCACCGCGCAGGAGTTGCAGGATGGCGATGTTGGAACAGGCTTTTTGCGCGTAGCGGACGACGTCGAATTTTTTCAGTTCGTCAGCCCGTTTTTTGATGATCGCCGCATCATACACAAAAACTGGCGTACCGAAGCGTTCGGCGAGATGAGCAAGCGAAATTCCGGCGAATTTCGTGCGGTAACTGCAAAATACGGGCATTTCCGGCGTCATGGCGGACCTGTAATAAAAATTTCTGAAATTTTTTGAGAAAACAAGCGAATTCCGTGCGGTAACATTCCCGCTGTTGCTTGTTGTAAGTCAAGAAGAAATTATATCATAGCAGATTTCGATGTCCAGCGAAGAAAACCGGAGCGAAAAAGTCATCCGCCGCCGACAAAAAATTGGCCTTCGACGAAGATGAAAATATTGTATAATGCAATTATAGAAAAATCAAATCTCCCGCATCATTTCGTCGGAAGCACAATTGTAACGCGTGAGCCGTGACCAATAACGGCTGGTGCAGGTGCACGCCAGGTCACCGCTCGTCTCGCAGCGACTTTCCAGTCGCAAATGATCAAAGGGGGATTTGGTTTTTTCTTTTTCTTCGTGTCGGCGATAAAACAGTCGCTTCGGCCCCGTAGGATTCGCAAGGAACGGTCGCCGATTCATTGATACGCCCGGGCGCGGTCGTCGAAATGATTTTGCTGGCGTTCCAGGTCCTGCTCGCGTTGCCGCAACTGCCGGTCACGTTCCATGAACGATTCCTCGCAGCGTTTCGACCACTGTTCGAGTTCCTCGCGACGTTTCGCCAGCCGCTGCTGCTGTTCGACCACCTGCTCGCGCAGCGAACGGAGTTCGATTTTCTGCTCTTCCATCCGCGCGATCGAATCGCGGAACTGGTTGGCCAGGTGTTCCCGGATTCGCGCGATCGACTGTTTCAGCGTGTCGGAATCCATGTGCCCGGAAATGCGGAGCCAGAGTTCCTCGGTGGCCAGCCGGATTTCGAGCGTCTCGCGGTGCATCCGGCCGAGGTCTTCCCGCGAATGTTCGAGAGCCTGCCGCATCTGCGCGAGCCGCTTGTTCTGCCGGGCCAGTTCCTGCCGTTCCTCATCAAGTTGTTTGACGGCCAATGCGTTGGTCTCGCGATTGCGGCGCTGCTCGTTTTCCGCGGTCTTTTGCATGTGCTGACGTTCGCGGGTCAGCGATTCCCGCATCCGGGCGACTTCGTTCTGACCTTCGATGATTTCCGCTTCGATCGTTTTCAGTTCGGTCAGTCGCTCCGTCTGGGCCGCGACCTGTTTTTCCCGCTGGCGCAACGCGTCCTCGTAGGTCACCAGTTCCGTTTCGCGGCGGCGCAGTTTGTTTTCCTGTTCGGCGAACGCTTTCTGCCGCTCGGCCACGACCGCCTCGCGCTGGGTCAGTTCCTCGGCGCGACGTTTGCGGATTTGCTCGAATTCGGCCCATTGGCTTTCATACGATTCCCGCCGCGCCCGCCATTCCTCTTCCGATTCGCGAATGATCCGCTCCCGGGCCGCGTTTTGCTGCTCGTGACGCGCGACACGGCCTTCGGCCTCCGACAGTTTGGCCGCCGCTTCCGCTTCGACACGCTGCCGACGTTCTTCCATTGCAGCGTCCTGTTCCTGCCGACGGATCGCGAATTGACGATCCAGTTCCTGCTTCCTTGCCGCGACGGTTTGTTCGACTTCCTTTTTCTCCCGCTCGAATTCCTGCCGCAAAATCGTCGCGCTGTTCTGGTATGTCCGCTGTAAATCGGCTTCGACCGCGGTCAGGCGTTCCTTTTCCTGTTCCAGCCGCGACTCGAAATACTGTTCGAGTTCCCGCTCCTTTTGCACATAACGCTCTTTGAGCTGTTCGGCCTGCTGCACGAAACGTTCTTCCAGCAACACCTGATTTTGCATCAATTGGTGTTCCAGTTCCTTTTCCCGGCGTTTGAGCAATTCCTGCAACTCGCGTTCGCGACGCCCCAACCGCTCGTCGACTTCCTTCCGTCGCGATTCAAGAGCGAGATTTTCGTGTTCGATGTCTTCCCGGACCGTTTGCAGCTTCTGCTCCTGCTGCGTTTTCTGCTCGAAAAGCCACTGGTGCTGTGATTCCAGTTCGGATTCCCGCGCGCGAAGCTGGTCCGACTTTTCCTGGAACGAAAGATTCGTCCCGCGCACCAGCGTTTCAAACTGCGCCATGCGGGCGTGCAACAAGTTTTCGCGATGGTCGATTTCCTCCTGACGCTGCTTCAGGTGGTCGCGAAGCTGTTCCAACTGCCGCTCGACGCTTGCCCCGTTGGCTTCGAGCAGACCTTCGCTGTTTCGCTCAAATTCCTGTTTTGCGTATTCGGCGTAATCCCGTGCGATTTCGCCGCTTTGGACTTCCGGGTTTTGAAACCGCCTGCTTTTGGGAGCCGCCACCTGCGCATGACTTTCCGCGTCGACGTGCCAGAAATGTTGCGTTCCGGTCGAATTCCCCGAAAAGACACCCGAAAGGGGAAACCCCTGATCCGTTCGGCTGCTTGCGTCTCGCCCCATGTGATGAGCCTCTTGATTGGTCGCGTTGAAAACTGAAAAGATAATACCGGGCCAAGTGCGACACGTCCGCGCACAGCCCTTCTTCCGGCACTATCGTCAAAATTTACCGGTTTTCTTGACAAATACTGATGATTTGTTCACAAATTGGAGAATTTTCGCAAAATTTACCGACGAAATTTCGCGAAAGAGAAAGGATTGGAGATTTTGTTACTTTGGAGTGGCAACAATCAGTGCATTGGCCCGCGGCAGCGGCAAAATAGGTTCCAGGCATGCAAAAAGAGGCACAAACGTGTGGTACAGCTTGAGTTGAAATTTCCCCAGTTTCCGGCGATGCAAGATTTTAGAGTTGACGAAGAGCCCCGGAATAGCCAAAAAATTAAAAGTTCGATATTCCAAAATCTTATATCCAGCTTCGTCGAGCAAGGTAAAAATTTCGTGTTTGTCGTAACGCTTGATCCGGCCAATGGATTTGTCGACCGATCCGAATAAACCGGGATGCAATGGCACGGTCAAAATCAACCGACCGTCATCGCATAAAAGTGTATGAATTCCTTCCAGTATTTCACGATCATTTTCTGACTTGGCAAGCTGGTCAAGAAAAACCGCCGTGTCAAATTGAACGTTTTGCGCGAAATTTTTGATCTCATCCGGACTATTGGCATCAAGTTGCACCACGTCAACGGTTTGGTTGCCGTCGAACTGGTTTTTTAACACCTTGATATGATTCGGGTTGTCGTCGGCCACTGTCAGTTTGTCCCGTTGAGGCAAAAAACGGGAGATGTTTCCGACTCCAGCCCCGAGTTCGATAATCCGTTCCCCACAGCGTTGCGCCGTCAGTCGGGCCACCCAGCGCGTGTAATTCCGGGCGTAGGCCATCATTTGCCGTTGCGGCGTGTCAGCGTCCGGTTCGAAGCAATCATCGATCAGGCGGTATTTCAGGATCGTCCAAATCGCGCTGACGCCGTCTTTCCAGCCGATTTTCTTCCCCTCGTCGTAGCGCCGACCGTGATAGCTGATCGGCACTTCGTAAATCACCGCCCCGCGCTTCGCCAGTTTGGCCGTGATTTCCGGCTCAATACCGAACCTGTTGGAACGCAAAGGGATCGATTTGATCAACTCCGCGCGGAACGCCTTGTAACAGGTTTCCATGTCGGTCAGGTCCAGCCCGGTGGTCCAGTTCGAGAAATGTGTCAAAAAAAGATTCCCAAGTTTATGATGATAATGCACGATCCTCCGCATTTCCCGCGACGCAAACCGTGACCCGTAAACGGCATCGGCCAAACCGCCGACCAGCGGCTGCAAAACGGCCATATAATCGTTCGGGTCGTATTCCAGATCGGCGTCCTGAATGATGGCGTATTGTCCCGACATTTCCCGGATCGCGCGGCGGATCGCGGCCCCTTTGCCCTGATTGAAAGGCTGGTCAAAGGCCCGAATTTCCGGATGTTTTTGACATAAGCCCTTTAAAACTTCGGAAGTTCTGTCCGTTGACGCGTCATTGACAATGACAAGTTCTTTGATCATGTTTCCTGGCACCGGCGCGGCAAGAACACGGTCGATAATTCGCGCGAGAAACGACTGCTCATTATATACTGGAATCAAAATTGAAAGCGTCGAAATATCCTGAGACATTTTTATTGTAGCCGCGGGGACAATATGACAACCAAAAAGTATGCAAACCGATTTTCTCTATTTTACGCCAAGTCATACATATTTCATCGTAATTTCTTCCCGGCATACAAAAAAAGAAAGACTTGTCCCCGATTTGAAATCCAAAACAGGAACAAGCCTTTCAATTATTGAAAAAAGTCCTTTTCCGTAGGCACTTGGGAATCGTAGAATTACCAGCCGATAATCATATTCGATTCGATCATCTTTCGTGAGCGTTCCAGATCGGCGCCGGTTTGCTGCATGTAGAGGCGAATTGCGGCGAGTTTATCGCCTGAAGCCTTGGCGAGACAGTCGCGGGCGGTGTCGCAGGGATCGGTTTTTCCGGTGATTCCCAGCGCGGATTTCGAAATCACCCAAGCGTCTCGCGGGCGTTTGGTTACGCGGACCGCTTCTTCGGAAGGATAATAGTTGTACAAAATCTGACGGGCTTCTTCTTCGTCATTTGCCCAAGTGATCACGATGTGTGAATGCGTTTCGATTTCAAACAGAGCCATTTTATCAACCTTTATTTCCTAATCGTCAAAAAACCGATCCAAACCGGATGGCGAAATCACAGGGCCGTCGCGTTTTCCTCTATAAAAACATACCTTTGAAAACGCCCGACAACCTCCATAGGATAGCAGATTTTTCGTAAAATGCCTAGTGCGGTCACCGAATTGGTTTTGCGTCAAAATCATTCATGCCGCAGGGCTTCAATCGGGTCCATGGCGGCGGCACGGGCGGCGGGATACAGGCCGAACACCACGCCGATGGTCACCGAAACGCCGAAGGAAAGCGGGATCGACCAGCCGACGATGATCGGCTCAATGCCGCGAACCGTATCGGGCAGCGCGGCGTACATTTCAGGGAGATAGGTCGCGATGAGCCACCAGACCTGCTTCGTGATCGGCAGGCAGCCCAGCCCGGCGATGATGCCGAGCGCGCCGCCGACAACGGAGAGGACGATCGTTTCGACGAGAAACTGTCGCACGATGTCGGCGCGTTTGGCCCCCAAAGCGCGGCGGATGCCGATTTCGCGGGTGCGTTCCGTGACGGTCGCGAGCATGATGTTCATGATGCCGATCCCCCCGACGAGCAGCGAAATGCCGGCGATCATGCCCATGAAGACCATGAACATGATCCGCGTGTTTTCCGCCTGGCGAAGCAATTCCAGCGGCACGGTGATGCCGTAATCCTTCATCCGGCGGTGGTGCCTGTCGATGGTCATCCGGATCAGTTCGGAGGTTTCCATCACGTGGTCGCGGTGACTGACCTGCAAGGTGATTTGCGAAAGTTCGACTTTCTCGGCCTCGACGGAGCCGCCGCTGAAATTGATGATTTCGTCGCCGAAACGGGCCCAGAACGTTTCAATGGGAACGTAAACGTCGTTGGTGAAGTCCTGCGAAGTGAACGAACCGCCGATGCCCGCGCTCGCGTCTTTGTGCTCCATGACGCCGACGACCGTATAAGGCACCGGCATGTTGGAGGTCGACTGGATGTTGATCGTGCGGCCGATGGGGTCTTCGTAGCCGAACAGTTCCACGGCCACGCGGTCGGCCAGCACGCAGAAATTCAGGCGGTTTTTCCCGTCGAAGTCTTCGATGAAGCGTCCGCGTTCCAACTTGAGGCGGTTGATGTCCTGGTATTTGGCCGTGCAGCCCACGAGCCGACCGTCAACCCGTTTACCGCCCCGGTTGAAAGTGCGGCGGATTTCCCGCACCGGAATCGCGTCCGAGATGGTCGGGATGGTCGATTTGAGCCGGTCGAAGTCGGCACGGGTGATTCCGTAGGGCGTGACGCTCGGGCCACCGCCGGAATTGTTGCTCAGGTTCAGTTCGGCGGGTTTGATCGTGCGAACGATGATGTTGGTCGCGCCCAAGCTTTCGATCTGTTCGCTGGCTTTGCGGCTGATCCCCTCACCGAAGGCAAGCAGATAAATCACGCTCGCCACGCCGATGAAAATACCGAGCATGGTCAGGATCGAACGCATCGGGTGCAGCAACAGGCTTTTGACGCCGAGCTGGCATGTACGCAACCAAAACAGGAACATGGGATTAGGGGCTAGGGATTAGGGGCTGGTATGACATAGCAATGGGTGCCGGTTGAAAAATGGCAGCCCGGAGCGTAAGCGACGGGTTTTACCGTGATAAAAACTATACGATTTTATTTTTTGTCCGTCACCTTAAGGAAAATGATTTGGAGGATTGAAAGGCATCAATTTTTGATGCCTTTTACCCGTCGCTTACGCTCCGGGCTGCCATTGGAAACCACTTGCTCATTCGCTGTTGCGTGAGGTGTTGAATTTTTGTGTCCAAATCCTTCGACCTTTCGCCCTCACCCTCATTCTCAAAAACATTAATTCCTCAAACGTCGGTCGGATTCGAGCTGGCCGTCCTTGAGGCGGATGATTCGTTTGCTGCGGTTGCCGACGTCGTCTTCGTGCGTGACGAGAATGATGGTGCGGCCTTCGCCGTTGAGCCGGTCGAGTAAATCGAGGATTTCGGCCGTCGTCACCGAATCGAGGTTTCCCGTCGGTTCGTCGGCCAGGATGAAATACGGGTCGTTGACCAGGCTGCGGGCGATGGCCACTCGCTGCTGCTGACCGCCGGAAAGTTGCGTCGGGCGGTGACCGAGCCGGTCCGCCAGACCGACCAGGCGGGCGAGTTCGACGCAGCGGTCGCGGGAATTCCGGTTGAGGTTTCCCTGGTAATACAGCGGGACTTCAATGTTTTCGATGACCGTCAGTTGCTGGATCAGGTTATACGCTTGAAAAACGAAGCCGATGCGGGTCGCCCGGATCGTCGAAAGGCTGGCGTCGTCAAGCGTGGTCACGTTGTCGTGGCCGAGGTGGATCGTGCCGCGAGTCGGACGGTCGAGGCAGCCGAGCAGGTTGAGCACGGTGCTTTTGCCCGAACCGGAGGCGCCCATGATGGCCACGAAATCGCCTTCGGGAACCTCGAAACTGACGCCGCGCAATGCGCGGACGGTTTCACTTTTGAGGACGTATTCCTTTGCGACGTGTTCGAGTTTGGCGGCAAGCATTTCGGCGGGTCAGATCGGTTTCAAGGAGGAAAATCAAGGAAGCGTGACGATGGGGTATTGTCAAGTCAAGGGGGCGCCGCCGGACGGTGGCGGGCCGGACGGGGCATTCGCGGGGCGGTCACCTTGCGGACGATCACCCGGGGGGCGATTGCCGCGCGGCCGATTTTCCTGCGGAGCGTCGCCTTGTTTATTCGGGGAATCCGCCGGCGGAGCGGCGTTTTGCGGTGCCGCATCGCCGGGAGTTGCGGTTGCGGGAACATCGCCCGGTGCCGGGCCGTTTGCCGGAGCGCCTTGTCCACCACCTTGCGCCGGTCCGCCTTGTCCGGCGTTTTGCCCACCCTGGCCGTTTGGTCCGCCGCCGGGGCCGCGACGCTGTTTGGCGCCACCGACGGCGAATTCCTTCGCGCCGGCACGCTCTTCTTCGGTGAGCACGTGGTCAATGTAACGCCAGGCCCCTTGCACGACTCGCATGCCTTCGGTCAGGCCCGATTTGATGATCACTTCCTTTTCGTTGGACGCGCCGACCTCGACGGGCACCTTGGCCCAGACGCCGTTGTCGCAGGTGATGCAATAATACTTGCCGCCAAATTCGAACAGCGACTGCACCGTGACCATGATCGGCGTGTCCTCGTCGTTCGGGTTCGTCACGTCGATTCGCAACTGGGCGGTCAAACCGGGACGAATGCCCGACCGGATGCTCGCCGGAAGACTTTCCAGATCGTTCATGGAGACGATGGCCTTGTATTCCTTGGTCATGGAGCCCATGAAACCGTCCGGCTCGGGGTAATCGTTGACCAGTTTGACGGTTCCCTGGAATTCGTGGCTCGGCATCGCTTCCAGCGTGATCGTCGCGGGTTGTCCCGCCTTGACCTGCGAAACGCTGGCTTCGTTGACCATGCCGGCGACCTGCATCTGGCGCGGGTCGGGCAGGCGGATGATAATCTGGCGATCGCGGACGAAGTTGCCTTCCTTGATGACGTCGCTGTCTCGTCGCCAGGGGCTGTTCGGCGTCGCATAAACGACCTGCCCGGCTTTCGGGGCCTTGATCGTGCAGTTCTCCAATTGCGTTTGATAGTATTTCAAACGGGTGTCGTCAATCCCATAACGAAGTTCGTCGGAATCCATTTTCGCTTTTGCCGTGACGATGGCCGCGGAGAGCTGTTCGGTCATTTTTTTGCTTGTGTATTTTTCCAACACATCCCGTTCCAGTTTGGCGACAATCAGGTCGTTCTGGAGCTGTTCCTCTTTGGCCTTGTCGGCTTTCAACTGCAATTCGGTCACGTATCCCTGGGCCAGCAGTTTTTCCGTATATCCCCGCGTTTCAATGGCACGGCTCAGGTCTTCCTCGGCTTTCAATATCTTGTTTTCAATGGTTTTCAGTTCTTTCTCGTAGGTTCCTTGTGTATACTCATCCAAGGCAAGTTTTGCGATATTGTAATCGGCCGTCGACTGGGTCCAGGTGGCTTTGCTGTTCGTCGCGGTGATATTCTGGCTGGCGACTTTTTCGTCAAGATTCGAGGAATCCAGCCGGCAGAGCACGTCCCCTTCCTGAACCATGGTGCCTTCGGGGATGATCCAGACGATCAGCGTTCCGGACGGGCTTTCCACCTGGCAGCGGATGTCTTCGTTCTGGGCGCTTTCCACGTTGCCGCGGTCGGTCACCTCGTGGATGAAAACGCCGCGTTTGACTTCCTCGAAAATCAAGCCCGCCGGTGACGTGGGCTCGTTGCTGAACACGCGAAAATAGGCCAGGGCTGAGACGGTCCCCAAAACGAGAATGACGCACACGACCACGATCATCCCGAACAACATGCTTTTCTTCGGGGCGGGCTTTGCGGCGGATTTTGACGCGGTTTGATTTTCGCTTGTATTTTGAACGCTTGTCATTTGAATTGCAGGAAAAGAAAAAAGCTGGAAGGAAGGTTTCGGCGGGCGCAGAACCCCGCTCTCATTTAAACAATGTGACCGGTCAAAAGTTTCTCTTCAAATGGGGCATCGCGCGAATTTCACAAACCGACACGATTCCATTATACATGCCATGATTATGGGTGTCATTAACAAAATACCAATACCGGTTGGTAATTGCCTTATAAACGAGAAAAATTTTCGCATACAAGGCAATTCCGGTAATACAGAGGACTTTCACAGCTTGTGTGTCAGTTTTTTTTCAAGGTAAAAAAGTAAAATTTCGCTTTCTTTCGTCATTTTCGCTCCGTCTTGGTCGATTATAAGGAAAGGATAGAGCGAAATTATCCCGAAGGTTTTTGCACGTTAATTCGTAATATGGGTTATTTGCAATAATTGTACCGCAAAAACATTTCAGCAAATAGGGGCACAGCCTTTTGGAGATTGTTGATAATGAAGATTTTGTCACAAGTAATCAAAATGACATTGATTTCCGCGTTTGTTTTTTGCATGAGCGGAATGCTTTTCGCGGCGAATCTGCCGAAAAAACAGGCCAGTCTGGTCGTCGAACTGCCGACGCAGGACGTTGACAAGCGGCCCGTGATTTCGAAGGTTTCGCTTTCCAACGACGGTCGCCTGATGGCAACCGCCGGGGACGATCATTTCGTCCGCATTTGGGACGCCAAGTCCGGGGAAATGCAGCAGGAATTCCAAGCCCATAACGATTGGGTCCGCGGCGCGGTCTTCAGCCCGATGGGCGACAAGATCGTGACCATCGGGCAAGACGGCCAGATCAAAATCTGGAACCTTTCCTCGCTCGCTTCTCCGACGGTTCTCCGCGAAAAGGCCGTCGGCGCAAGAATGATCGCGTTCAGCCCGGACGGAACGAAATTCGCCGTCTGCGGTTACGACCCGGTCGTGTATTGCTTCGACATGACGACGCAAAAACTGCTGTACCGCCTTTCGGCACCGTCGGAAAGCATGACGGCGCTCCAGTTTTCGCCGGATGCTTCGCTTTTGGCGGCCGGCGGACGCAACGGCGTCGTGCGGGTCTGGCGTTTGGACATCGGGAGCGAAGCGGCGAACATCAAGGGCGACGGTCGCCGGGTCAACGCCCTGGCCTTCAGCCCGGACGGCGGCCAGCTCGCCCTCGGCACGAACGGCAGCCGCATCAGCATCTGGAATCCCCGGAGCGGGAACATGATTTCGGTGCTGCCCGAGCGTTACGGGAAAACGTTTTCGCTGCAATATTGCGGCCCCGGCGTCCTCGCCTCGGGTGAAAGCGACAACATCATCCGCCTGTGGGACCTGAACGGCAGTCGCGAGATGACCAACCTGGTCGGACATACCGGGACCGTTTCGACGATGTACTATGACGACCAACTCAACAGTCTCGTTTCGGGCAGTTTTGATACGACCATTCGCTACTGGGCCATGGTTCAGTAATACGTTTTTCATATTATTTTCCGTTTTTTCGTTTGTTTTTTTGAATTCGTTCGTTTCTTTTAACTTGAACTGTCAGCCGGCTTGTCGATTTTGAGCGTTCGACCGGAGTCATCCGGGAGAACGCGAAATTTCCTCCCCGTGCATTATGCAAAAATCGGCACACGTCGACCGCGACTCGGACACGCTCATAGTTTGGAACATGGAGGTTTTTCGTGGGATTGCTCAGCTTTCTTTCCGGCGGCAGCCAGCCGCATTTCGCAGATTCCGTTGCACCCGTAATCGGCACAGGTCATGACACATCGAAGCGCGTGCGCATTTTGCCGACTTTCGGCACGCGGAAAAAGAATAAAAAGATGAATTCGCCCCGGCGCATCTGCCGCGTCGAGGAACTCGAACGCCGCGAAATGCTGGCCGCCAATCCGATCGACTTCGGGGGCGTTTATCATGAAAACAGTTTCCAGAACGACTTGACCGGTGATACGTTCCATATCACCTATGAAGGCGGTGAAGAAGGCACCCAGCTCAAGGAAATCGTCATCTCGCTGGACAAGAATGGCAACGGCGTCATTGATCCGGGGGAAAACTTTTTCCACGACGGTACGCTCACGACAAAGGGCTCGTTCGAAAGTTTTGGATTCCAGTTCATCAGCGCTTCGTGGTTTGATCTCTCGAACGGCGGAAATTGGCAGGATTATTTCGAATTCAAACTCACCAATAGCCAGACGCTCGTTCTGACGTTCAAGGACGGTTTTACCGCCGGAGAAACGTTCTCGTTCATGATCGATGTCGACGAAGTCGACGAAGTATACAAAGTGGGCGACACGGTCAAAGGAACGGATCATGTCGTGACGGCAGCGGACTTGCAGAACGCCAACTATGCGGTCAAACGATGCAACGCCGTCGTTGAAGGGGCGGAATTCCACGGGAGCGTCATCACCGGAACGTTCGTCCATAAAAATTACGAAAACCTTACGATGGATGCGGTTTATCAGGATGATTATCCGGATGAAGACGATCCGAATTACCAACGATACCTGGACCTGAACCTGCCGAATGACGATTACCTTGGCCAGCCGAACGGTAATGGTCGTGTGGCGACCGCGGGCGGTTTCGCCCATGCAGTCCAAACCCCGAAGCCGATTTCCATTGAAGGAAACGTCTACGAGGACCTCAACCAGAACAAAACCTTCGACGGCGACGAAAAAGGCATCGCCGGGGTCGATCTGGAATTGCAGATATGGAACGAGAAAACGGGTAAATATGAGACGGTGGACCGGACCACGACGGATGAACACGGGCATTACAAGTTTGAAGGTCTCGCGCCCGGCCAATACCGCATCGTCGAAACGCAGCCGGACGGCTACAAGAGCGTCGATTCGCAAGCCGGCACCGTCGACGGCAAAGTGCGCGGCAAATCCGAAACGGTCGACATTCTCGCGGAAATTGAGCTGGTCGGCGGCGAAGACAGCATCAATAACAACTTCGGCGAAATTCGCCCCGGGGCCATCAGCGGCTACGTTTATGAAGACGACAACGACAACGGCATCAAGGATGCGAACGAAAAAGGCATCGACGAAGTGACGGTCGACCTGTACGTGTGGGACGCGGCCCAGGAAAAATACGTGTTCCTGAAGACCACGCAGACCAAAAACGGCGGTTATTACGAGTTCAAGGACCTCGACCCGAACAAGACCTACATGCTCAAGGAAACGCAACCGAAAGGTTACCTTGACGGGAAGGAAAAAGTCGGCGACCTGGGCGGCGAACTGCCCGCGGTGGACGACGACACGATCCTCCGGATCGTCATCGGCGTCGCGCAGTTCGGGAAAAACTACAACTTCGGCGAGCTGAAGCCCTCGTCGATCAGCGGTCACGTGGCCGCCGACACGAACGGCAACAACAAACTCGACTCCGGGGACAAATACCTGTCCGGCGTGACGGTTTACTTGTACGACGTCAACGGGAACAAGATCGCGGAGACCAAAACCGACAAAAACGGCTTCTACAAGTTCGAGAACCTGAAGCCAGGGGTGTACGAAGTGCGCGAAACGCAGCCTTACGGCTATAACGTCTCCGGCACGGAATACGTCGCCGTCTATGACAAGGCCCAGTTGCTGGATGAACGGTATACGCTGTACGACGGCCCGGATTTCCCCGGTTCGGAAGGCGGCGAACACGTTCAACCGGACACGCTCACGAATATCATGATCGTCACCGCGGGCACGGACGCGACGGATTACGATTTCCTCGAAATTCCCGGCGGTTGCATTGAAGGTTACGTTTACGAGGACGACAATAACAACGGCGTGCGCGACGCGGGTGAAAAAGGCATCGCCGACGTGGTCATCAAGCTTTATGACGCGAACGGCAACTTTATCGCCGAAATCAAGACGGACGCGAACGGCAAGTACAGTTTCTGCGGGCTCGAACCGAACGTGAATTACACCATCACGGAAGAACAGCCCGACGACTATTGCGACGGCAAGGAATCGCAGGGCACGGTCGACGGCGAAAAATACGGCGACCTGTCAATCAACGACAAAATTTCCGGCGTCCCGGTCAAGCCGGGCATAAAAGGCACCGAGTTCAACTTCGGCGAACTGAAGTATTCGTCGATCGCCGGTTACGTGTATGAAGACCTCGACAACGACGGCGTCAAGGAAGCCGGCGAATCGGGCATCAAGGACGTCCCGGTCGAGCTTTGGGTCTGGAGCGAGACGGAAAACAAATACGTCAAGACCAACCGCACGGCGACCACGGACGAGAACGGATATTACATCTTCGAGAACCTTTGCCCCTACAAAAAATTCCGCATCGTGGAAATCCAACCCAGCGGTTGGATCAGCGGCAAGAACAAGGAAGGCACGCTCGGCGGAACGGCCAGCGACCCGAACGACTGGATCACGGACATCGAACTGACGCCCGACCAGCACGGCGTCAACTACAATTTCGGCGAACTCAAGGAAGCGACGCTCAGCGGTTACGTTTATGAAGACGTGACGATCAACGGCGGACGTTCCGACGGCTCGAAGACCGACAACGGCGTCAAGGATTCCGGTGAAAAAGGCATCAAGGATGTCACGGTCCAGCTCTGGATGTGGAACGAAACGGACAAAAAGTACGAGCTGATCAAAACCACCACCACGAACGGGGACGGTTATTACGAATTCAAGGGTCTCAAGCCGGGGCGTTACCAGATCATCGAAATCCAGCCGGAGGAATATTTCGACGGCAAGGACTCGCTCGGCACGACGGACGGCACGAACCCGAACGGCCAGGCAGAGAACGACAAGTTCACCTCGATTGAAATCGTGTCCGGCTCGAAGGGCGTCAATTACAATTTCGGCGAATTGATCCCCGCGAAGATTTCCGGCTACGTGTTCCAGGACGGCGACAAGATCACTTACTCCGAGACGAAGCCGAACGTCGAGGACGTGCGCAACGGCGTCCGCGGCAACGGCAGCAGGCCGATCCAGGGCGTCACGCTGATCCTGTGCCATGCCAACGGCGACCCGTGGTTGGACGAAGACGGCAATATGGTCGTTGCGGTAACCGATGAAAACGGGCATTACGTGTTTGAAGGTTTGCCGGCGGGAAATTACGCGATCCGCGAAGTCCAACCGAAAGATTTCGAACAAGGCCTCAACACCGTGGGCGACCTCGGCGGCTACGCCCAGAACCCGGGCAGTCCGCTCGACCCGACCATGCTGTCGACGCTGGCCGGAAACGACCCGACCGACCTCATTTTCATGATCAACCTGAACTACGGCGAACATTCGGCGAACAACAACTTCAGCGAAGTGCTGTACGCCTACGAATCGCCGACAATCGATCCGCCGCCGCCAACGCCGCCGGTCGTGCCGGGCCCGCCGAACATGCCGCTGGGCAACCCGAATTTCAGCTACGGCCTGATGTACACCCCGCCGACGTTGAACCAGACCTGGACGCCCGGCATCGGGGGCGGCGGTCTGCCCTCGACCTACACGTGGCACCTGAGCGTCATCAACGCCGGCTATCCGCGATCGGTTTTGAGCGATTACGACGTGGCCAGCGGTTATCGAGCGCAAGGCGTTTATATGAACGTCGCGTGGCAGTCGTATGACATGGGTCAGACGCAGTGGACCGTTTACAATTCGGACGGCAAAGCCGAAGCGGCGTACAATTTCGGGCCCGGTTTCGGCGCCGCGATCGCGGGCGACTTCAACGGTGACGGCATTTCGGAAATGGCCGTCTACTGCGACGGCTACTGGTTCGTCGACTTGAACGGCAACGGAAGCTGGGACGACGACGATCTCTGGATCCGGATGGGTTCGGAAAACGATCAACCGGTCGTCGGCGACTGGGACGGTGACGGCAAGGCGGACATCGGCGTGTTCGGCCCCGAATGGCCGGGCGACATGAACGCCCTGCAGAACGAACCGGGCCTGCCCAGCGACCTGAACCGGAAAGTGGCCGCAAGGCCGAAGAACGTGCCGCCGAATCCGCAGGACGCGCCGGCCCAGGTGCGTGCCATGAAACACACGACCCGTGGTCGCGTCCGGCTCGACGTCATCGACCACGTGTTCCGCTACGGTTCGGAAGCCGACCGGGCCGTCGTCGGCGATTGGAACGGCGACGGGACCAAAAAGATCGGCGTGTACCGCAACGGAACTTGGTACATCGACTACAACGGCAACGGCCAGTGGGACGCCGGGGACATCGAAGCGAAGACCAACGGCCAGGCCGGCGATATCCCGATTGTCGGCGATTTCACCGGCGAAGGCGTCGACCGCATCGCACTTTATACGCCCTCGACGGGCCGCGTGATCATCGACTCGAACGGCGATTTCCAATTGGACGACCGCGACCGCATCTTCTACCTCGAAGGGATTGACGACGTTGAAGCCTTCCCGGTGGTCGGCGACTTCAACGGTGACGGCATCGACCAGATCGCATTGGTCAAGCACATCGAGAAAATCCCGATGCAGACGCGACTCATCCCGAACATGCCTGCGACGACGCCGACTTCGGTCGAGGCGCCGGGCGCCCCCGCGATTTCGTCGGAATTCGTTCCCGGCGAATGGGGCAGCAACCGCGGAGTCGAGGAATTCGGGTTCGGCGGTCAGGAATAAAACCTGTTGAATCAGAAGGATCGGGCTTGACGGCAAGGCAATGCGGCAAGCCTTATTCTTCTTTCAGCTTCTGCACCAACTTCGAGAGATTTTCGCGAACGGATTCCAGGTTCGGGTTGATATCGAGCGCAAGTTGGAAAAATTCGATCGTTTGCGTGACATTTCCCAGGAAGAGATGGGCGTGTCCCACACCGATGGCCGCCGCGAAATGGTGGCGATTGAGTTTCATCGCACGTACGCCGTCTTCGATGGAAAACTGGTATTGTTTCAGGGCGAAATGGGCGATGGCCCGCTGGTTCCACGCTTCGGCGAACTTCGGGGCGTGTTCGATCAGCTCCGTTGCCTTGGCGACGGCTTCCTCGTATTGCTTGGCGGAAATCAGGCGCATGACCGCACGCAGCATCTGCCGGTTGGCGTCACTGCCGGCCCGCGTCCAAACGGAACGCATTCCGTTTTCGGCAATCATGCGGACCGTGCGATCCTCGTCGTGCAACAATCGAGAAAACACCGCATCGCTGTCCTGGTCGGCCAAAAAACCGAGCGCCAGCGCCGCGCTGCGCCGAATCTCGGGACGTTCGGACAAGGCAAGGCGTTCCAACGTCCCCACGGTGTAAAACCGTGACACGTTGCTGATAAAGGCCGCTGTGTCGTTGTTATCGATATACTTGACGTAAAAAATAACTAGACGTGGCAATGGGATTTGGCCATCGTTCACTCAAAAGCTCCCGGGGAGGAAATTTGATCATGAATGAAAACAAAACATACTTGAAAATCGTTGCCAAGATCGACAGGTGCATTGTCGAACTTATATTTCCCATTATAACCAACCACAGGAGGAAAGCACAACTATTCCGTCAAGATTTTTGAAGAAAGCCGGATATGTTCGGCACACAGCGTCTTTATTTGATTTTGTCTTCCCGGTTTAATTTTTCTTCCCGTTTTAACTTCAGGCTACGCTGTACTGCCACAAAAAATTCCCAAAATTTTCTCTCTTTTTCAGCGAGAATGGGTTGCTAAAAGGCTTATATTTAATGTCGCCTTGAAGTATAATATTTTTCCGTAGTTGATTTTATGTTTTCCGGACCGGGTAGCTGAAGGGCACGCAGATGACGATCCTTGTCGATCATGAACAAAGAAAGGTAGTGATCCTGGAAAACGCGTTCGCTCTTTTCGCCGAAGAGGGCTACAACGGTGTGACCTACCAGAAAATCGCCGACCGTTGCGAGATTTCGCGGACCTCGATCTATAAATATTTCCAGAATAAAGAACAGATATTTGACTACGCCATCAAACAGGCGACTGGCAAAATGGAAATGCTGTACGAGCGAATCCGGGACCGGAAAGACTGGTCGTCGCTTGAAAAACTGCAACGTTTTTTGCATGTTTTGGCCAAAACGCTTGATGAAAACCGTTTGTTTCTTAAAGTTTTACTGGAATACCTGATTTCACAAAAGCAGGCCGGAAACGACATCCGGAGAAAAGTCCGCCGCCACACGCTCGGCATTAAATTCGTGATGGGCCACCTTTTACGTGACGCCATCGCACAAAAAGACATAACAGGCGGCATCGAACCGGCAAAACTGACCAATCATTTGTACGGTATTCTGGAATCGTTGGTCTTGAACCTGACCATTACGGACATGATCGACTGGCGTGATTCCGTCGCCATGATTGACGATTATTTTGATAAACTATGCCAAAAATAGATACCTTTCCTGAATGACGCATTTCATGCAAAATACATTGGTTCTCATCAAGCCGGACGGCGTGCAGCGGGGCCTGACCGGCGAAATCCTGTCCCGCTTCGAACGCAAGGGCCTGAAAATCATCGCCCTGAAAATGTTGCGGGTCACGCCTGAGCTGGCGCGGCGGCATTACGCCGAGCACGTCGAAAAGCCGTTTTATCCGAGTCTCGAAAAATACATCACCAGCTCGCCGATTTTGGCCCTGATCGTGTCCGGTCCGGATGCGGTCGCGGTCGTGCGGCTGATGGTCGGTCCGACGAACGGTCTGACCGCGCCGGCGGGTACCATTCGCGGCGATTTCAGTACGAGCAACCAGCTCAACCTGATTCACGCCTCGGACAGCGAAGCCTCCGCCGTGAGGGAAACCGCCGTGTTTTTCGAAGCGTCGGAAATTTTTGACTACGATTTGACGCTTGCCCCCTGGCTCGGCGGGTGAATGTAGAATGAATCATAACGAGCCGTGATCTGTGATCACGGAAATTCCGAATATTTTGCGTCAATGACAATATCAAACCGGAAGGCGGTGTGACATGATCCAGGTTCTTGCGACGATCGAACTGGTCGAATCCCAACGGGAAGCGTTTCTCCAATATTTCGCTGCCCTGATCGCCCCGGTGCGGGCGGAAAACGGCTGCATCGAATACACGCCGATGATCGATTTTCCGACGAATCTCGACCAGCAGATTCACTTCGGCGAAAACACGGTCGTCGTCATCGAAAAATGGGCTTCCGTCGAGGCACTCGAAAAGCACCTGGTCAGCCCGCACATGCTCGAATACCGCAAGGCGGTCAAGCCGATGGTCAAAAAATCGACGATCCGGATTCTCGAACCGGTGTTCGAGCCCAACGTGATCGGTGAAGATGTTTGATGCGATACTATTTTGTCTGCCCAAATTTTGAAAAAATGCAGGAGTGTCATGTCGTTTGAAATTCCGAAGGAGTTGAAACAATCGCCGTTTTTGGAGCGGGTTTTGACGCGGGACCGTTTCGCGCAACTGCTCGGCATCCGGGTCGAGGAACTGCGGACCGGTTTCGCCCGGGCGTCGCTCGCGGTCGAAGAACGGCTGTTCAACGGGGTGGACATCGTGCAGGGCGGGGCGATTTTCACGCTGGCCGATTACGCCTTCGCGCTGGCCAGCAACACGCGTGAAAACGTGGCCGTCAGCATCGAATCGAACATCTCGTTCCTGAAACCGACCCGCGGCGGCACGCTGTTCGCCGAAGCGGAGGAGGTCAGCCGCTCAAAAAGCCTCGGCAGTTACGTGGTGCGTGTCACCAACGACCGCGGCGAACAGACCGCCCTGTTTTACGGACGCGTCTTTTTCCGCCAGGACAAACCGGGAACTGAATGAAGGAAAAAAATTTGTCGAAAATGATGCTTTTCATGCGAAAAGACGGTATTTGAATTGTCTGTTTTCGCGACAAAGCGTAAACGGACGGCTGCAAGGGAAATTTCAATTGGCTACGGCGTAATCCTGTCGAAACATGCTCACCAACAACCTGGCAGGAACGGACCGTCATTTTGACGGCACCGGCTGCGGAGTCGTGGTCGGCCCTTCGACGGTGAGCGTGCCGTCGTCGTGCAGCGTCATGCGGTCGATGAACAGGCGGCGGGCGTCGCCTTCCGTGCGACCGTGGTACACGCAAAACATTTCGCCGGAGTTCGGCATGATGAAAATGTTGTTGTGCCCGGTGCCGCGAACGGTTCCGCCTTTGTGATTGTTTTTCTCGACGATCGGGTTGTTGGCCGCCTTCACGTAGGGCCCGAGCGGCTTGTCGGCGACCGCGTAACCGACGGCGTAATAATCGCCGGTGAAACTGTTGCCGGAATACATGATGTAGTATTTGCCCCGCAATTTGACGAGCGTCGAGCCTTCGGTCCAGCGACGGTTGACCTCGCGGGCCGTCACCGAACGGCTTTCCCATTCGGCCTGTCGGTCGTCCAGTTTGACCGGCGGCCGCAACAGCAGCGTCGGTTCGCCGACGATATTCTTGAAATCCGGCGTCAGTCGCACGCCGTAAACCCAACTTTCCTCGATGTCCTTGTACCATCCTTTTTCACGGGCCCAATCGGCGAGCTCGCTTTCGACCGGATGCTGATAGCAGCAGCGCGAATAGGTCAGATACGGCGTTCCGTCCCCGTCGATGAACAGATTCGCGTCGATGATCGGGTATCCCGGCTCGAAGATCGGGCGGTCGACCAGCGGCACGAAGGGCCCGGTCGGTTTGTCGGCCACGATGACGCCGATGTTGAAATGTTCTTCCTGCGTCCAGGGCATGTCTTTCGACTGGGCGCTGAAAAAACCGTAGTACTTCCCGTCGATTTCGTAGAATTCCGGGGCCCAATACGCGCTTTTCGCCCAGGTGCCGCTCCCGTCGAAGACGACGCCTTCGTTGCGCCACTCCGAAAAATCGGCGGTCGAATGCGCGATCAGCGTCTGTTCCTTCGGCCCGCCACCGGTGTGGTACAAATAATATCGGCCTTCAAATTGCACCGCTTCGCCGGTCGGTTTGCGCAGCACGCAGGGATCGGCGGCGTTCATGGCCGGGTTCGTGTAGGTCTTGCCCGCGGTCGCGGAACCCGAGGGCAGCGGCAGTTGCGTTTCCGGTTTGAGCGGTTCGCCGAACACCGGCGTGTCGCCGTCCCAATGAAACGGCTGCGCGTACATGGCGCGGTCGCCGTGATCGTTGTTGGTTTCCCACGCGGTCGAATGCGCGTGATACAGGAGCCAGTCCTCCTTGCCGTCCGGCGACTTGACGAAGCAGTTGTGCCCGGGGCCGTAAAGACCGTTCGCCTCGCTAAAGACGGGCGTTTCCCGCTTTTTCCAGCGTTTGGGGTCCAGCAAATCGTCGTCCAGCGAAGCGGTCAACATGCCGAGGCAATAATATCGCCCGTGGCACTGGCTCGCGGAATAAACGAGATGCACCGTGTTTTTTTTGACGAGAAATTGCGGGCCTTCGTTGACCCAGCCGAGTTTTTTCTCCCAATCGAAATCGGGCGTCGAAATCCGCACCGCCTTTTTCGCGTCGAGCGTCACCGGGTCGATCATCGGGGCGAGCCAGATTTCCTGGATGCGGCCGCCGTCGGCTTCCTTGTCGTCAAAATGCGACCAGGTCATGTACATTTTGCCGTCGTTCGGATGAAACAGAATGTCGGGGTCGATGGCCCAGTTCGGCGTTTCGAGCAGCCCCTTGAAAACGTAGGGGCCGTCCCAGTTGTCGGCCTCAAGTACGAACATGCGCAGGTTGGTGAAATCGTGGCGAGATCCGATTTCGGCGCTGGAATACAGGTACCACTTCCCATTGATGACGTAAAGTTCCGGCGCCCAAAGATGGGCCAGCGTCGGGGCCTTGCCGGCGCGATACGCTTCGCAGACGCCGAGCGTTTTGGAAACCCGCGGCAGGGGGCCGTCGAGTTTTTCGACGATCAACCGGGAACCGTTATCCGAGCGGCACCAGAAATAGGCGTCGCCGTGTCGAATGACCCAGGGGTCGGGGCAGTTTCCCGGTACGATCGGATTGGCAAACGTGTTTTTTTCGCCGTTTTCCGCAAAAACGACCGGCATGATCGCACACAACAGGGTGAAGGCCAAAAGAAATCGTGACATGATTTTCCTCAATACATCCAATGACAGCCCGGAGCGTACGCGACGGGTAAAATCAGAGCCGCGACAGTCATGGAGCGGTTGTACTTGAATGGACATGACGTGGCTTTTCCTCAATACAACGGCGGTCACGGCGAGACCGCCCTACCTTGTCCCTCGCTGACGCTTCGGGCTCTGGATTTTACGGCCCTTACGCTTCCGGACGCAGCAGCGGAAACAGGATCACGTCGCGGATCGACGTCGTGTTGGTCAGCAGCATGACGAGGCGGTCGACGCCGATGCCCAACCCGCCGGCGGGCGGCATGCCGTGACGCAGGGCCTTGATGAAATCGCGATCCATTTTCGCCATCGAATCCTCTTCCGCCTGGCCCGCGAGCTGTTCGGTAAACAGCCGCTCCTGCAGGTCCGGGTCGTTCAACTCCGTGTAAGCGTTCGCGAATTCCGTCCCGTTGACGAACAGCTCGAAACGTTCCGCGATGTTCGGGCAATCCTTCTTCCGCTTGGTCAGCGGGCAGATGCTCGCCGGGTAATCGATCACGAAGACCGGGCCTTCGAGCGCCCCTTCGACC
>JAVBQX010000337.1:0-4189 GCA_031548645.1 Thermoguttaceae bacterium | reverse complement strand
CGCGGCCGATTTCGCCGTTTGCGCCGCCAGGAGGACGTTTCGCGTCACCATGTTCGTCTCAAGCAATTTCGTCGCGTCGCGCTCATGACCGGCCAGTGCCGTTTCGGCCTGCGTGGCGACCTCCAGCAACCGCCGTGCCCGAAGTACGAGAAAATAGGCCTCCGTGACTTCCATCCGGATGTCCTGCGTCGACGCCGCATAACCGGCCGCACTGGCCGACAGTTGGGCGTTCGCCGCGTTGATGCCCGAACGGATTTTCCCGCCCGTGTAAAGCGGCACGACCGCCACGGTCGAGTTCGTCGCAAAGGAACGATCGCAAATCTGCGTTTCAAGTGTTGCCGGCAGCGGAACGCCGGGAATGACGGGCAGTTCGTTGACGATTTTCGGCGTATCGGACATCGCGATGTAAGCCGTCTGGTTTGAGACGTTCGGCATACGTTGCGCCTGTGCCGCCTGCACGACGTCGCGGTTCGCCTGCACTTCATGTCGTTTGGCCTGAAGACGGTGACTTTGTGCGACGGCCGCGCCCCAAGCGTCGTCAAGCGTCTCGGCCCGGGAAACGTCAGCATTTCCCCCGAAACATGCCAATGTCAGCACAAAAATCAAAATACTACGGCAAAAACGTCCCTGTTCCGCCATGATCGTACACCCGTTGATTAACGCACAATACTTATTTATCCGAAAATGCAATATTTTCCGGCATTATTGAAAAACATCGGCGTGCCTCAAACGGCGTCTGCAACGATTGTGTCGAATTCCCGCCAAAGCCGGTTGTGTCGAATCGGTTTGTGTCGCATGATCACACCGTAACGATTGTGCGGACAATGCGAAGGCGGGTTTGTTGATGTCACGTTCCCGTTGGACAGTTACAGGAATCTAATTGACCGAGGGCTGGTATCGAGTGCTGAGGGTTTGGCCCGGCGCGGCGGTTTGCGACAGGCGCGATTGACGGAAAATTTCGTCGATGGCCGTTTGCAATACACGATCGTCGGGAAGCACGGGCTGCCCCGCATTGATATTGACAAGCTCATCGTTGGGTCTGCTGACGCTGTGGGCCACGCCGTTCGACGCGAGAATGTTGGGCTGCACGCCGATCCCCGAAAACGAAATGCCATTGGGCGAATAATAGGTCTCGGTCGTCAGTTTCAGGCCCGCGATGGCCGGGGTGTTCTGCGGTTTGCCGCCGGTGAGCGGGATGACGGCCTGCACCGTGTCCTTACCGAAGCTGGGCTGGCCGACGACCAGGCCGCGATTGTTGTCGAGGATCGCACCGGCGAAAATTTCCGAGGCGCTCGCGCTGTCCTTGTCGATGAGTACGGCCAGCGGCATGTCCCAGGTGTAGGATTTCTGCGTCGCGGAATACACATATTCGGGGACGGGGCCGCGATTCTTCGTGCGGACGATGACCCCCTGTTTGAGGAAGAGGTCGGCCGCCCCGATGGATTCGGTCAACACGCCGCCGGCATTGCCGCGCAGGTCGATGATCAGCGATTTCATTCCCTGCCGGTACAGGAGCAGGAGCGCTTCGTGGATTTCCCGAACCGTGTCCCGCTGGAAACCGGTCAATTTGAAATAGCCGATGCCCATGCCCTGACCGTATTCGCTCAGGATATGCACGTTTTCGACGCTGGGCACCTTGAGGTGTTCGCGACGGATAATCGTTTCGCGGGGGGCGGTCGCGCCCGACTGGACGAGCAATCGCACCGTGCTGTCGGCTTCCCCCTGCAGGAGATTCGAGGCCGTTTCGAGCGGCAAGCCTTCGGTCGAGGTACCGTCGACGACGAGGATGCGGTCGAGATTCTGCAGGCCGCCCCTTTCGGCCGGGCTGCCGGGAATCACGCGATTGACATACAGCGATTTGCGGTCCATCTTGAGTTCGACGCCCAGTCCGACGAAGTTTCCGCTGATCATGCAGTTGGTGTCGTTGAATTGGTTGAGCGTCATGAACTCGGTGTAGGGGTCGAGCGAATTCGTCATGCCGGAGAGAAATTCCAGCACGACGGCGGTGGGACTGAGCCCGATTTCCTTCTGGCAGTTGTCGGCGATGGCCGTGACGCCGGAACGCAAGGTTCGCGGGTCGCGGATTTCCCAGTTTTGGGTCGTTTGCACGACTTTCCGGCTCAGGGAACGCACTCGGGTCGTGTCGACGTTTGGCAAATGTCGGCGGCAGAAGGCGGGATCGGCCAGCGCGATTTCAAAATCGTGCATTCCGTTTTCAAACAACTCGTTCCAATGCGGCGGATCGACGTGCGAAAGCTGGATTTTCGCGACGACCTCGTCGAAAAGCGCCAGTGCGTCCTGGTAGGCCATCTGCCGAAGCAGCATGTCGAAGCTCGAATCGTTGTAGCGTCGCGTCAGGTCATGATGAAAGCGGGCAAAACGGAATCGCTCCATCAGGACGGGCGGCTTGTGAAACGTGCGGATGGCGTTCTCATACAGCGCGAGTGCTTCGTTCCAGCGTCCTTCCTTTTCGAGAATGGCGCCTTGCTGGATGATTTTCTCAATTTGCGCCGATTCGGACGGGTTGACCTGCGGTTCCAAAGCGGTGGCCGCGGTCGGGGACATGGCGCCGGATTCCTGCAAGGTCGTCGGCCGTGCCTCGACCGGATTGACGCTTTCGGGAGTCGTCGGTTGCATGTTCCTGTCGAATTCCGACCGATAATAGGAACCGATGGGCACGACCGGCTCGACGGTCGACGTGTCATTGCGCCGCAAAGTCAGGGGCGCCTGTTGCGTCGTTTCATCGTTGGTCGCGGAAAGCGGGTTGATTTGCATCGGCCCCGAAGGCACCGCATTCGACGTTACCGCATTGGAAGAAGGGGCCGCGTTCCAGTTCGCCGGATTCGATTCCGGCACGGTTCGCCATTCGCTGTCCGGCGATGCCGCGAAGACGTTTTCGCTTGTCGTATTGATCCGGAAGTTGGTTCGGTTCGGAAGAATGCGCGGCGTATTGACGCGAAAGTCGCCCGTCTCATTTTGCGGTACGAGTGAATCACTTTTTAGCCGGGACAGGGGATTGGTTTGAGCCGAAAGCGGCCCAGCCTGGCACAAGAGTAGCAGCACCAGGCAAGTGCCGGGAAACAAGCCGGCGTATAGGCGTAAGAACGGGTTTCCAAGTTTCATTTTGTTGATCCGGGCAGGGGGTGTTGGCTTTCGTGCGAATTCGCGGATAGCTTGCGGTTTGATCGAAGGCGTTCCTACGGGCTTTCCGTCATTTCAAGTCGTTGCGAATTCATGAAATTCTGTGACGCTCTGTCATAATTTATTGAGCTGATCTCGCATCCCTGCCTGCCGTGTTATTTGTTTCCCGTCCGGACTTCGCCGGAACAATCGTTATCGCAATAACATCTTGTCGATGCGAAAACGACAAAACACAGCCACATCAACCTTTATATCGAATGAAATCGACGCATTCTTGCCGGCATCCGGCAGAACACAGGTTTTGTCGATTCTCTCGGATTTGTGCGATTCATCTTTTTCCCGTGTTACTACGAAGGTATCATGTACGTTCGCGTCACATGCGTTATGAACCACAGGAATCGATCTTTATTGCGGTACAATAGGATCAATCATAACCGGGACGTCGCAATGTCTCTCATGCGTCCCGATGTCATTTCCTGGATTGTTACGAATCGATTGTTCGTTTGTTTTGGATTTTTCAAATCGATTCGTTTTTTGGGGAGAGAAATATTTTTGGCCCGGCAGATGAAATCAACATCCGAAACGCAAACGGGAGGGCAAAGGAAGTATGGAGTTTTGGAGTGTTGAGTTTACGAGCCGTGACCAGTGATCACGGAATAGGCAATCACAGACTTGCCAGGCACAGAACGCACGCCGGAATTATTTCGCCCAATTTGCTTATTTTTTCAGTTTTCCAAAAAATGCGACCAAACACAAACCGTTTCGTGAGGTGAATTCATGTGAAAATATGTCCAAATGAACTGAAAAAAATCACATTCCGCGTTAAATCTCACTTATTTTATCGAGTTTTTCACAGCATTCACCCAGAGGCCATTCCATCGTCAATGTATTTAATAAAAAGATGAGTCTAAGCTCAAGGTGCGGCGAATTCCCAACCGATAAGGTCACTAACCCGTGAGACAAGAAGCGTGCTGGGGGAGCACGTATCGGGGGGGTCAGAAAACCGATAGGATATTTTCGGATGTGGTTTCAATCCGAACGGTTCTGC